>CAWICL010000001.1:0-3413 GCA_963834545.1 uncultured Acidimicrobiaceae bacterium
GGGTACCTCTACGCGCAGTGGCGCTTCAGCGAGATAAAGAAGATCCACGTCGCTGGCGAGCTGCCCCAGTTGGCGGGAAAGCCGTTCAACATTCTCGAGATCGGCTCGGACTCGCGCGCTGGACTGACTGGTGCCGTCGCGGCGCAAACCGGTGCGTCGACCGGTTCGGTCTCGGGTCAACGAAGTGACGTTGTAAAGATCATGCACGTCGATCCCGCGGCGGGAACGATCTCGATTCTTTCCATTCCGCGCGACACGATGACAACGCTGCTCGCGAATCAAGCGCTCTACGGCAAGTTCAACCGCATCAACGTCAACTTCGGCAATGGGCCGTCATTGTTGGCCCAAACCATTACCGCAAACTTCGGGATTCCTATCGCGCACACGATTGTGGTCAGCTTTGGTGGACTGATCAATGCCGCCGACGCGATCGGTGGGGTGTACCTGGACTTCCCGTTCCCGGCGAAGGACGCCTACTCGGGGACTCAAGATCACTCACGCCGGTTGCCAATTAGTAACGGGCTTCCAAGCGCTCGCGGTCGTTCGCAGTCGTCACTACCAGTGGTACCAGAACGGGGTGTGGAATTACGACGGCACCAGTGATTTTGGACGGATCGATCGTCAAAATGCGTTCCTTCGAGCGATGATTAGCCGCGCCAAGGGTCTCTATAACCCCTTGACGATCAATACCTTCCTCTCCAAGATCCCTCAGGGCATAAGCCTGGACTCGAATTTCACGTTGAACGAGCTCATCGCGCTCGCCGTCAAGTTCCATGGCCTCAACCCCGCGAACATGCTGACCTACACGTTGCCCACGACGTCGGACCAAATAAGCGGCATCGGTGATGTTTTGATCGTCCAACAGCCCGAAGCACAGCAGTTGCTGGTGAACATTTTCGGCTCCCAACTCCTCACGCCGACAGATCCACCGCCGAACGCGGCTCTGCAGACGCCGCCACCGCCCGTCGTGAGTCCCACGACGACCACGCTGGCGACCCACAAGAAGAAGAAGCACTCGACGGTACCCACGACGACAACGACCAATCCCTCCCAGGCCGTCCCGTATTTCGACCCGGTGCCATGTACGCCCTAAGTCGTTGTTTGTTCTAACTCATCGAGCGCTTGGCTGAGCGTGTTCCACGCGAGCGTGGCGCATTTAATGCGAACGGGGAACTTCACGACTCCCTGGAGCGCGGCGAGCTCACCGAGTGCACGTGCCTCAATCGGTTGATTTGACTCAGACGATTCAATTGCTGCTTCGTGAACGGTCATCAATTGTTTGAATTGGCTAATCGTGTCGCGAACTTGATTGAGCGGTTTGCCCTTCACGGCGGCACTCATCAGCGACGAAGAGGATTGGGAGATGGAGCAGCCTCGACCCGTGAGCTTGATATCAGTGAGTACACCATCGTGGGCCATGAGATAGACGGTTATTTCATCACCGCAGAGGGGATTAAACCCTTCGACGCGTATTGCCGGTGGCGACGCGAGCTCACCGCGATTTCGCGGGGAGCGGTAGTGGTCAAGGATCACTTCGCGATAGAGGTCGTCGAGGTTCGACACGTAGCTATCCGAAGAGCTTCAAGGCGTCGCTCAACGCCTCGAGGAGAACGTCAGTGTCACTCACCAGAGAATAGGGACCGAAGGACGCGCGCGCGGTGGCGCTCAGTTTGAACCGCTTCATGAGTGGCTTCGCGCAGTGGTGACCGGGCCGCACGCACACACCATATTGGTCGAGCACTTGGGCAACGTCATGGGCGTGTACGCCTTCGACATCGAGACTGATCACACCACCGCGCTCGAGCGCGTTGTGCGGACCAATGACGCGCACTCGACCAATGAACTCCTCTTCGAGACGAGCGAGCGCGTCGATGGTCAACGTTTTCTCGTATCGTGCGATGTTCTCCATACCGAGGCCTTCGAGATACGTCACCGCGGCACCGAGTCCGGCCGCCTCGCCAATCGGGGGTGTACCGGCTTCGAAACGGGCGGGACCTTTCGCCGCTACGTAACCAGAGGTCGCAACGTCGGCGATCATGCCTCCGCCACCGAGGAACGGTGGCATCGACGCCAGGATCTCGTCGCGAGTCCAAAAGATGCCCAGACCCGTGGGGCCGAGCATCTTGTGCGCCGAGAATATATAGAAATCGACGTCCTCGGCGGCGACGTCGCTCGGTCCATGTCCCACGGCCTGGGCGGCGTCCACGGCGATGAGCGCCCCGTGGGCGGTGGGCGATGCCGGCAAGTTCCTTGATTGGATTGATAGTGCCGAGCACGTTGGACATGGCGGTGACCGAGACGAGTCGCACCCCACCATCAAAGTTTCGATATCGGAAAGATCAAGACGAAAGTCGTCGGTTACGGGAATGAAGCGAACCTCGAACCGTGTGATTCGCGCAGTTGGAACCACGGCACGATGTTGGCGTGGTGTTCCATCTCACTGAGCAGCACGACGTCGCCGGGTTTGAGCGAGGACGCGGCCCAGGACTTGGCGAGCAGATTGAATCCCTCGGTGGCGTTCTTGGTGAAGACAATTTCATTGGCGCCGTGGGGAGCGTTGATAAAACGTGCAATCGCTTCACGGGCGCCCTCGTATGATTCGGTCGACTCGTTCGCGGTCTGGTACACACCGCGATGCACGTTGGCGTGATGTCGCTCGTAATGGCGGCTCATCGCTTCGATCACGGCACGAGGGGGCAGCGACGACGATGCCGAATCGAGATACGTGATAGTTCGACCGTTGATCCCCGAGTCAACAGCGGATGTCATCGGCACGGACTCGACGGGCGTCAAAATGGTCACAGTTGTTACCGGACGCCACGCGTCGTAACCTTCGAGCTCGATTTGTTGGGCGAGTTCGCCTCCACCCGAGTGCACGATCTTCCCGTCGACGAGGATGTGAACCTGATCGGGTTCGATCTCTTCGAGAACTTGACGTAGTGCGTGACGACGATGACGCCCATGGCGGGATGCTCGTCGCGCACGGTGCGCACTCCTCGTGCGACCACGCGCAGCGCGTCGATGTCCAGACCCGAGTCCGTTTCGTCTAAGAAGGCAATGGCTGGCTCAGCAAGGCCATCTGAAGAATTTCGTTCCGCTTTCGCTCGCCACCCGAGAAACCGTCGTTGAGATGGCGCTCGGCGAATGCGGATCCATCCCCAGTCGCTGCATCCACTCCATCAGGTCGAGGCGCACTTCGAGAACGCTCGATTCCTCGAGGCCCTTTCGCGCGGCGATCGCCTGTCGCAAGAACTGGACGACCGAGACACCGCTGATGGCCTCGGGGTACTGGAAGGCAAGGAAGATACCGGCGCGCGCGCGTTCGTCGGAGACCACGAGGCGATGTTCTCGCCGCGAAGAAGTATTTCGCCCGCAGTCACGTGATAGCCAGGATGACCCATCACGACGTTGGC
>CAWICL010000002.1:0-12061 GCA_963834545.1 uncultured Acidimicrobiaceae bacterium
TCTCGAGGCCGACCGCTTGTTGCAACGCTTCGGCAACCTCTTCACGACTGCCCCTTGGTGACTCCAACTCGCCCCGCGCGATCATTTGTTGATAGCTCGTGATGTCTCGAGCGCCACTCGCTGCGAGGACGTCGTAGCGTCGTTCCATCTCCTTTACGGCCCAGCCGAGGATGTTCGCCGCTTTCTTCGGATCGACGACCACCGGAGCAAGCAGGTGCGGAAGGTCGTTGTATTGACCCATTTCTACGCGCTTGGGATCTCCGAGCAGCAACCGAAGTTGATCGGGCGTTGTTCGCATGACCAGTGACGTAATTAATGAATTGATGCACGAACTCTTCCCCGCTCCCGTGGCCCCGGAAATCAACACGTGCGGCATCTCGCCCAGATTCACGACGACCGTTCGACCAGCGATATCACGACCAATGGGAACGTCAAGTGGGTGGACTGCGATCAAAGCCTCGTCGGACGCAAGTAGGTCACCCAATGCCACGAGTGTTCGATGTCGATTCGGAACCTCGACACCAATCGCTGAGCGGCCAGGAATCGGCGCCAGGATTCGCACGTCGGGTGAGGCCATTGCGTAGGCAATGTCTTTGTTCAACGACGTCACCCTCGAGACCTTCACACCGGGGCCAAGTTCGAGTTCGTATCGCGTGACGGTGGGCCCGACCGTATAGCCAACCAATGTGGTATCAACGCCGTGAGCACTCAGGGCATCGACCAGTTCAGCACCCGACGCATCGACCGCCGCACGATCTTGACGTTGCTCTTTGGTTCGCTGGAGCAGTGATAATGGAGGGAGCACCCACTCACTCGGCACGAGCGCGACTGTCGTAGCGTGAACCTCGCTCACGTGTATGGGGACGGGATCGACAAAATCCCCCACGTCGTCGCGGCTAGAACTTTCAACAACCGGCGAATCAAACTCTTCTTCGAAGTAATCGGGTTCGGGTATCTCATCGTCTTCGAGCGAAGGTGCCATTTCGTGTGCCGGTGGCTTGTCGAGCTCGTCGTGGTCGTACGATTCGTTACTTCTCGGTCGTGCACTCCACCAGTTCGCCACGCGCTTGGCGATGAATCGAGCGAGTGATGCCATGCTCGAGGCGATGGCTCGCAGTCCAAAACCGGTGATCACCATCAGTGCAACGACCAGAACGGCGCTCAAGACCACCACGGCGCCAGCAGTCCCAATACCGCGAGACAGTCCGCCACCCACGAGGACGCCGAGACCACCGCCCGCATGTCCCAGAGCCTTGATGCCAGCGTGATAGCCGGGACGTCCCCCGGCGAGGTCTCCGATCCCGCTGATTCCGACCAAGCTCAGGCCAATTCCCCAACCGAACCTCGCGCGGTCGACTTCAATTTTTCCCGCCACCAAAGCAATGGCGCTGGCGATCAAGATAACGGGAAGTATCCAACGGCCTACGCCAAGCGACAATTTCAACGCGTCAACGATGACCCGTCCCAGGGGGCCGAGCGCCATGAAATCAGCAAGGAGGCAGAAAAGCCCGGCGACGACAAGGACCAGGATCCAAATATCACGTTCGTGGCGACGCCAGAGACTCATCCGCGCATCGGGCGCAGCCTTCCGCACTGGTTGACGTTTCGCTGAGCGAGCCGTCGATTTCTTTTGGTGCCGGGCAGGACTCACAACCATCCAACTTACCGAACGTGAGTTCGATTTCCGTGCCATTGTCCTAGGCTGTGACGATGCCTGGCGGTCCCGATTCCTCTTCCCTCGAACTGGCCAGTCGGCTTTCTACCAATGCAGAGATCTGCGAGGTTCTGCGTTCACACCAATTGAGCCCTTCTTTGCGCGAAGTGGTTCTTCGCGCCGACCCAAGACTTGCCGGCGTGGCAGGAAACGACGTCATGATCAGGGTGCAGGACGCCAAGCAGAAATTCGTTCGCCGCCGCTACAGCGTTCGATCTGTCGCCGCCTCATCACACGAGTTGACGCTGTGGATCGTGACCTCGCACGATGGTCCGGGCGTCTCGTGGGCGCGCGATGCCCGAGCTGGAGACTTGGTTGACGTGGTTGGACCTCGGGGCAAGATCGTCCTCGACCCGCTCGCTGACTGGCACCTCTTCATCGGAGATACCAGTGGTCTCGCAGCGTTTTATCGCATGGCCCAAAGCATCGAGGCACCCGGGCGAGCCATATTTATAGTCGAGGTGAATGAAATGGCTGACGCCATCACCGCACCCTTTGACGAAGGTCTCGGGGTGACGGGCATCTTCGTCGAACGTGCGAATCGAGCCGAAAACGATCCGTCGGGTCTGCTCAGCGGGCTAAACGCGTTCGCGATGCCGGACGATCTCGGTCACGCGTATCTCTTTGGCGAATTCAACGTCACCAGAGTGCTCGAAAGTGCACTCCGAGACCGAGGTATGGACGAGTCAAACATCAGTCGCAAGGCCTTCTGGCGTGCAGGTCGCACCAACGCCGAGCACGGTGAGCCTGAAAAAGAACCTTAAAAAATTGCGATGGCGGTCAAGAGGACCGGCTGGCGACGATACTTTTGTCCCAAAATACGTCCCGCCGTACGCTGCGCGACCTTATTGAGAGACGTCGCATCACGATCCCCATCGCGCAAGGCACTTTCCACCGCCTCACGCACGCTCGAGGTGACCAACGCCAGAAGTTCGTCATCTCGTTCGCCCTCGAACCATCCACGCGTACTCACACGGACCGGCTCAACAATCACACCTCGATCTTTATCGATGCCACCCGAGATAAGAAGGAGACCATACTCAGCGAGCATTCGACGCTCTTCGAGTGGCCGTTCATCAAGATCGCCCGCGCTCCCGTCGATGTAGTGAAAGCCCGCGGGTACTTGACCCGACCGCTTGATCCCGGTGGCACTCACCTCAACTTGATCGCCGTCTTCACAAATGAGGATATGACTATTTTTCAATCCCATCGTTGCAGCCAGGTCAGCGTGATGCACCATGTGGCGGTACTCGCCGTGTACGGGTACGAAGTTACGCGGACGCACGAGTTGGTGGAATGTACGCAACTCACCTTGGCGAGCGTGGCCCGACGCGTGTACTGGCTCGTTGCCTGAATGGATCACCTCGGTGCCTGCGCGATGAAGGTCATCAATAACTCGGCCCACGGACCATTCGTTGCCCGGTATCGGGTGAGAACTCAGCACCACGGTGTCGTCGGGACCGACCTTCATGAAGCGAGCGTCGCCTCGAGACAATTTTGACAATGCGGCGAGTGGTTCGCCTTGGCTTCCGGTGCAGATAACACAAATCTCTCCGGGCGTGAATCGGTCAATGTTCTCGACGTCAACAAAGTCCGCGGTGTTGACGTGCAGGAGATTGAGTTTGCGCGCCAGTTTCACGTTGGCTTCCATCGAACGACCCATCAGGACGATTTTTCGCTTCTGCTCCAAGGCCACGTTGATGATTTGTTGAACCCGATGGATGTGACTCGCGAAACACGCCACCACCATCCTTCGTTCGGGGCGCTCCAAGAAAAGGCGCCGAAGTGCCCCTCCGACGGAGCGCTCTGAAGCGGTGAAACCTGGCTCTTCTGCGTTGGTTGAATCACAGAGCAACAGCGCTACACCCTCGTCGCCAATCGCCGCAAGACGCGAGACATCGGTTCGTCGTCCGTCAATGGGTGTCAAGTCCAATTTGAAATCGCCCGAGTGCACCACGATTCCCACGCTCGTATGAAACGCCAATGCGTGCGCGCTGGGAACCGAATGCGTCACCGGGATGAATTCAACCTCAAAGGGGCCAATTCGTCGTCGTTCGTGGTCCGCCACTTCAATGAAGGTGAGATCTTTGGCGACCTTGGCCTCGCTGAGGCGGTGACGCGCGAAACCGAGGGTGAGCGGTGAACCATAGATGGGGACATTCACATCCTTGACGAGGTAGCGAAGCGCACCGGTATGATCCTCGTGCCCGTGAGTTAGGACAATGCCGTCGATCCGGTCACGACGCTCGATCAGCCAGCGAAAATCGGGCAGGATAATGTCAACGCCGTACATCGTCGGTTCGGGGAACATCAATCCAGCGTCGACGACCACGATGCGTCCGTCTTGTTCGAGCGCGAGACAATTGCGACCAATCTCACCTAAGCCACCGAGAAAGGTGACCCGTACGGATTCTTTAGCCACGTTGGGCCCGCAGTGTCGCCACGAGTTCCTTGGCGGCGACGTCGAGCGTCGCGTCGCCTTCTCCCAAGGGCAGACGGCACTGTCCCACCGTGAAACCGAGTGCGCGCATCGCGGCCTTGGCGGGCAGCGGATTTGGATACGCCTCGCTGCTGACAAATGCGTAACTAGGAGCCAAGCGTTCGTTGTACATCTGGGCCTTGGGCCAGTCACCCTTTTCCACCGATCGCACCACACTGACAATCTCTGGTCCGGCCCAGTGCGCCGCGACCGACACGACGCCAATTCCACCAATGCTCAGAAATGGCAGGAGCAGGGCATCGTCACCGCTGTAAAGATCCAAGTCGTCACCAAGCACCGCCTTGGT
Source organism: uncultured Acidimicrobiaceae bacterium (assembly GCA_963834545.1). Classification (GTDB taxonomy): domain Bacteria; phylum Actinomycetota; class Acidimicrobiia; order Acidimicrobiales; family RAAP-2; genus RAAP-2. The sequence goes on from CAWICL010000002.1 coordinate 4,501, forward strand.
GTGCGCCGCGGCGACCAAATCACCTGAAGCATCCTTTAACGCGACGATATTTGGATGGCCCTGGACGAGGCTGACGACCGATTCACTCGCAATCTTCCTTCCCGTTCGAACAGGAATGTCGTAGAGCATGATCGGCAATTTGGTCGAATCAGCAATCGCTGAGAAGTGCGCGACGATTCCACGCTGACTGGGTCTCGAGTACGCGGGAGTGGTAGCGAGGATCCCCGCGACTCCCGTCGCGTGCACCCGACTCGTCAGTTCGACCGATTGGGCCGTATTCGCGAAGGTGGAGCCCGCGAGGACTGGAACTCTTACTGCTTCGCTCACTGAACGGAAGAGATCGAGTTTCTCCCCGTCACTGAGCGACGATCCTTCACCGGTCGATCCAGCAACCACAAGTCCATCACTGCCCTGATCAACGAGATGCTTCGCTACGAGTTGGGCTGCATCGAAATCAATACGTCCGTCCGCACCGAACGGTGTGACCATTGCGGTCAGTACCGTCCCAAAACGTGTCGATCCCATAGCACGAAGTTACCAGTGATTCGTTCAGTTTCTTCTGACGCTGTGAAGCGCGGTCAAGGAACGAGCGAATCAATGCCGATGGTGAGCTTCGGCACGTTACCAACGTAACGAACCGCGAGCGCGACGCCATGAACGAAACTGGCGCGATCGAACGAATCGTGGCGTATGGTGAGGCCCTCTCCGGGGGCGCCAAAGAGAATTTCTTGGTGGGCAACGAGTCCCGGCAAACGCACTGAATGCACTTTCACCCCATCGCCCGCGTCCGCACCTCGCGCGCCACTTACGCTGAGTCGAGTCGTTGGATCGACCTGCGGCCCAAGACCAGCGTGCTTACGAGCCTCGACGATTGCTCGCGCCGTGGCGAGTGAGGTCCCCGACGGCGCATCGATCTTCTTGTCGTGATGCAATTCAATGATCTCGACCCGTTCGAAATAGGGTGCGGCCATCGCGGCGAAACGTTCAGACAACACTGCACCAATTGAGAAATTCGAAGCCATCACCACGCCCGTCTTCGTGCCGGCTTCGTCCACGGCGCTTCGCTGTTCGGGAGTTAGTCCGGTCGTACCAATCACCAAGCCAACCTTGTGCAACGCACACCAGTGCGCCGAAGCGACGACGCTTTCGGGCGCCGAGAAATCCACGACGACGTCGACGCCAAGCCCCTCGTTGTCGCTCAAAGACTTGGCGTACGCGGCACCATGAAGGTCCTTTGGTTCTCGCACGTCGATGAGCGTGACGACCTTTAGGTCCTTCTGCGCACCAAGACCCACGGCGAGTGCTTGACCCATTCGACCTGCTCCGCCAACGATGGCCACACGCTTCATAACTTCACCTTATCTTTTCGTCTTTTCGGCACCCAGCCTCGAAGGACGGCAAAGGCACCCAAGAGCCCAGCACTACCGCCAACGGATCCAATGAGGCCGATCGTGATGAATGGCGCATGATAATGAAAATGCACGGTCCAAGTTCCTGGCGGCACGACGACCTGCTCGATGAGGCCCGAACGAACGACGTGCAGCGTGACACTTTGATGCGTCGTCGCATTCAGCGCGGTGGCGTGCCACCCCGGTATCCACTCCATAGAACGCTTGAGGATGGTCGCGTGCGTTGCGTGCACGGTCACCCATGAGTCGCCCCACACCGAGTTCCGGATTTTCACAATCCGAGATGTACTCGCGTTCGTCCCGAGCCAATCGTCGGCGCGTATTGTCGTGGCACGAAAATACGTGAGAAGACCTCGCGTGGCGAGGAACTTCCACGCTGGCGAAGACAATGCTTGTTGGAACTGTGTGTCGAGTGCGTAGTTCAGTCGATCGGGCCCGGTCGTAGCGACGTGTACCGTCGAAACGAGAGCACCCGCTGGTGCCGTGAAACGAACACCGAACGCATCGGCGCGCTGACTCGAGAAATCGAACGTCATGGACGATGTACCCGGCTCGACGAACTCCTCACCGAAAGCTTCACCCTTGGCATTGATGAGTTGGGCCGTCACGTTGCCCGTCGAGACCGCCGCGTGATTGACGCCCTGCACACTCACCACACCTACTCGCATTGATTCACCGAAGAATCGATTGACGACCGCGAGGCGTCGCGGTGCCACGCACTGCGGAGGTTCTTCGAAGGTGGGGGTGATAAGAATCGCGAGTTTGTTCTCCGCGGCGATTACGGTCGAAAGCCGAAGTTGGTGGTACACACCACGTGCCAGTTGACAACCGTCGAGACCAAAGAGCGGGTGGGTGTCAGTGACGTTGCCGTACAGCTCGTCGATGAGCGAACCATAACCCTGCACGCTCGGCAGTTGCGTGAAAACGTTCATGTTGGTCGAACCCAAGTCCTCGAAGGTGTAGTGACTTTGGCCCGAAGGATCCACCATGGCGAAGCGTCCGTTGGGGTCGATGTAATGCACAGCGAATTGGCGTGAAGGTTCGATATTGACGCGTCCGGGAAGAAATCCGGTAGCGCAGAAGAGAACGAAAATCACCACATCGAGCGCGACCAGACCAGTGAGCCAGCGCCACAGGTAACGGCGTTTCAGACCCCACGTGAGGAGCACCAGAAATGCGAGCGCGATCACGAGGTGCACGACGAGCGTGGGCCTCTCGTAACTGACGAGGTGCTCATCAAAGGGTTGGTTCACCATCCAGCGCGCGAGCGAGTCTCCGGCGAGCAGCATGGTGACTGCGAGCGCAGAAGTAACGAGCACCGGAAGGAGAGTCACCCACTTCTTGGGACCGACCAAGCCGGCCGCTCGAAATTCACGCGCCCTGACCTTTTCGAGGAACCAACCCAGCAGAACAACGAGGCCGAGGTCGACCAAGATGATGCTCCGACTCTGTAATCGGGTACTCCCAAACAACGGGATGGCACGAAAGAGGTGGCCGAGAGGCGTGTAACTCCCCCACGCCGCGAAGAGCCCCACGACGACGAGAACGACGTAAACAATCCATTGTCGGTTCTCACCGCGCCACCCCCGTCGCGTGCATTGCGTCGCGAAACCAAAGAAGGCCACAAGAGCCAACACCCCGACGTAACCAGTCACCTCGGGGAGGTTGTAATTCACGAAGAAACTTGGCTGGTGCAGTAGCCCGTTCCCTCCAAAGATGTCGGGGATGAAGAGAAGACTTGACCACTTGACGTAGAGCGACCCTGCGCCAAACCACTGGTAGGTGAGATCCGTTCGCTGAGACTGATCAATGAACGAGAGTCCCGGAAGCAGTTGGCCGAGTCCGATCACCAACCCCCAGGCCGCCGCAATTCCTACGCCCACGACGTAAATTATTCGGTCCTTCCACGTCGATGGTCTCCACGCAGCTTGCACCAGAAGCACCACAGGCACGACGATCAGCACCAGCAACTGCATTTCGGCGATGGCTCGAGGTTCCCCACTTAAATCCGCGAGCGCCCACACCAAGGTCAGTCCCAACACGCTCGGTGCCAGGGTGCGAAGGCGTTGTCGCCACGGCGAACCCTCGCTTCGCACCGTCGCTGAAGCCATGCACAGCATCGCGAGTAACGCCCAGGGCAACATCGCGTAACCCTGGATCACTCCGAGGTGGACCATCTGGCCAATCATGGCTCCCGACCACGCGTACACGAGGGCGGGAACGAGCGAAGCGAACGTTCCGAGTTTGTGCCATCGAAGCAGTGCGAACACCCCCAGCGCGCCCGCCACGTAGACAGCAATCATGTTGAGGACCCACGACAAGATCGCCGGCAGGAAGGCGAAGAGCCACGTCAGGGGAAAGAACGCCCCCGCATTCATCCCTCCGAGCAGAGGCGTTCCCGAATCGGCCAGTGAGTTGAAGAGCGGCAAGTGACCGCTGTCTATTTCTCGGCCAACCAGAACGCGGAGCGGGAAATTCTGGATGAGGTTGTCTTGGGCGATGGCCGGATAGCCGAGAAGGGCAGGAAGTCCGAAGACCACGATGGGCAGGCCCACGATCACACCGAGTGCGACTCGATCCGCAGTCGAGAGCCGACGCCACCACCTCAAGCGACGAACCTCGAGCTTGGCGTCCATTCGCACCACGTTATGAAGAAACGGCAAAGCCGTGCCACCCAGTCACGATGACTGCGTGGCACGGCCGTTGAGACTAGCGACGACGCGGTCGAGGACTGCGACGGCCTCCGTCACCCTCGGAGAACGTCGGGCCGCCGGGACCCAAGTCACCGAGGTCGTCGGCGAGTTCCGCCTCGAACGAAGCCTCGAAGGACGACGTGGCCTTGTTGGCCCGTGGTGCGTCGTCACGATCGCGTCGCGGTCGGTCACCGTCACGGCTCGGGCGATTACCTTGCTCACGAGCGGGGCGTTGACGTGGTCCTTCGTCGTCACTCGCCATGGCGGCGTACTCGCCCGCGAGAGAGAGCGAAACCTTGCCTTGAGGGTCGATGTCATCGACCTTCACTTCGAGTGCTTGACCAAGTTCCACGACGTCTTCGACCTGACCAATTCGTTTGCCTCCGTTAAGCGGGGACATCTTGGAGATGTGCAAAAGTCCGTCACGGCCCGGCATGATGCTGATGAAGGCACCGAACTTGGCGATGTTGACAACCCGTCCTTGATACGTTGCCCCGACTTCGGCCGTCGGGGGATCGAGAATCAACGAGATGCGACGTCGCGCTTCTTCCACGGCTCGTCCATCCTTCGCGCCAATGGTCACGGTCCCAACGACACCGTCGTCATCAACCGCGATATCCGCGCCCGTTTCTTGCTGAAGGGTGTTGATGACCTTGCCCTTGGGCCCGATTACCTCACCAATCTTGTCAATGGGGATTTCCATCGACACGATCTTGGGAGCGACCTCAGCGACCTCGTGACGAGGTTCGGGGATCGTGCTGGTGATCAAGTTCAAGATTGTCAGACGAGCTTCTTTGGCTTGGTGCAGCGCCTTTGATAACACGTCGGCGGGCAGCCCATCGATCTTGGTGTCCAACTGAAGTGCCGTCACCGCGTCTGATGTACCGGCAACCTTGAAGTCCATATCGCCAAAAGCGTCCTCGGCTCCGAGGATGTCGGTCAGTGTGACGTACTTACCCTCGTCAAAGACGAGACCCATCGCAATTCCCGCGACGGGTGCCTTGATCGGCACGCCCGCTGCCATGAGCGACAACGTTGATCCACACACCGAAGCCATTGAAGTCGAGCCGTTGGACTGCAGGACGTCTGAGACAACGCGAAGCGTGTAGGCGAATTCCTGCTCATTCGGCAGCACCGGAATAAGGGCCCGCTCGGCGAGCATGCCGTGTCCAACTTCTCGGCGCTTGGGTGCACCGACACGACCAGTCTCGCCAGTCGAGTACGGCGGGAAGTTGTAGTGGTGCATGTAGCGACGGAATTCATCGGGCGTGATCGAGTCGATCTGCTGTTTCATGCGGGGCATACCGAGCGTCGTGACATTTACCACTTGCGTCTCACCACGTTGGAACAATGCCGAACCGTGGGTCATCGGAAAGAGGTCCAACTCGGCCGACAATGGTCGAATGTCGGTGATGCCTCTTCCGTCGATGCGAACTCCTTCGTCAACGATGCGTCGACGCACCAACTTCTTCGTCAAGGACTTCACGGCCGCCTTGATTTCGCTGTTACGACCTTCGAACTCGTGTGACAACTGCTCAATTATCGAAGCAGTCGCGGCGTCCAGCGCATCATTTCGAGCTGTCTTGGTCGTGAGCTTGTTCGCTTCGCTCAGTGCCTCGGTACCGACCGCCTCAACGCGGGCGTAGACGTCGTCCTGGTAGTCCAACTGAGGTACGAATGCCAACGGCTTCAATGGTCCGCGAGCGCTCACGAACTCCTTCACGAGCTCGCGCTGCAAATTGATTGCCTCGCGAATCCAGAGTTTGGAAGCTTCGAGGCCAGCGGCCAAGACGTCCTCGCTTACCTTAGGAGCGCCGTCAGCGTATTTCTCGAAGGAACCTTCAGTCCCACCGGCCTCGACCATCATGATCGCGATATCGGACTCGACCGAATCGCTCAACGCACGTCCTGCGACCACGAGTTCGAACGTCGCGGCGTCACCTTCTTGAAAGGTGGGATGCGGCATCCATTCACCGTCGGTGCTATAGGCCATGCGCACTGCGCCGATGGGTCCGTCAAAGGGAATCCCAGAGATCATCAGCGCCGCCGAAGCAGCGTTGATCGCCAAGATGTCGTGAGGGTTTTCCTGGTCAGCGCTGAAGATCGTGCCGACGACTTGTGTCTCGTTCCTGAATCCTTTGGGAAACGATGGTCGCAACGGGCGGTCAATCAAACGACAGATAAGAATTGCCTGGTCTGAGAGTTTTCCCTCACGTCGAAAGAACGCTCCGGGGATCTTGCCCGCGGCGTACGCTCGCTCTTCAATGTCAACGGTGAGAGGAAAGAAGTCGGTTCCCTCGCGTACCGATCGCGCGGCGGCGACCGTCGCGAGCAGGACCGTGTCGCCAATGCGAGCGAGTACTGCCCCATCGGCGAGTTGGGCCAGTCGGCCAGCTTCGAAACTCAGTGTTTTGTCGGTGCCCGTGATAGGGCTACTTACGCGGATTGCGTCAGTCATGGAAATGCTCCTTGTGCTTAGCAACACTCCGCCCGGATCCCAGTGGGCAACCTTCGCTTTCGCGACTGCTCTCCACTGGCCTCCGAGGCCTCGGATGTGTTGAGCGCGGCGACGACGTCGACGCGCTTGTTCGGCTAGCGACGAATGCCGAGACGGCCGATCAAAGCGCGGTAGCGCTCGACATTTCCGCGCTGCACGTAATCGAGCAGTCGGCGACGTTGGCCAATGAGCTTCATCAGTCCACGGCGGGTGTGATGATCGCCCTTGTGTACCTTGAGGTGCTCGGTGAGATGCGAGATCCGGTCCGTCAGAATCGCGATTTGAACCTCGGGCGAGCCCGTGTCCGTTTCGTGCGTCTGATAGTCCTTGATGATCTGCTGCTTCTCAGCCATAACGTCGTTGCCTTATGAGTCGGGGGTCTTGGAGCAGCCGCCCACTTGACGACCCACATGATCAGCGTCGCTGACCGAGTACTTATCCTAGCAGGGGGCTCGCGTCGGGCGAAAAATTCGCGAAAATCTCCACGCATTGCGCGACGTCACGGCCAATCTGGTCGATAAGTTCCTCAACCATTGAAAACGATATCTCGCCGCGCAAGTGTCGCAAGAACGCCACGTCGACCTCCTGATCGTACAATATCATCGGCGAGCCCAACCACGTGAACCTCCACGAGCAGCCGCTCCGTCGTCATAGAACTGAGGTCGCGTACCTACCGAGATCGCCCCGGGCAACCATCCACGATCGCCCAGATGAACAGCCCCGGCGTAGATACCCGAGGCCCGGAACCACTTGGCGCTGCGAGAACGCGAGGTTCGCCATGGGATAGCCCAATTCGCGTCCGCGGGCGTCTCCGTGAACGACTCGCCCACAAAGCGTGAACAGCCGCGCCCAAGACTTCATTCGCGGCGCTGACGTCTCCCGCTTGGAGCGACTCTCGCACGACCTGGAGCTCCACGCTGCGCGCCGGCAAAAATCGGCGCCGAAGCGGCTACATAAACATA
>CAWICL010000003.1:0-5857 GCA_963834545.1 uncultured Acidimicrobiaceae bacterium
GGCGTTAAAGGACGAACTGGCCGCTACCTCTGATCAAGCTCGAAGCAGCGTGCAAGAGACGCACCGCCAGTACCGTCGCGATCTCGTGCCGGTACAGAACACGATCGCGATCTTTCTCGATGCACAGCGTCGCCAACGAGAGGGGGCGTAAATGGCACTCGATCCACAACGATGGACCTTGAAGACCCGCGAAGCCTTCCAGGCAGCGACCACCCAAGCGGGAGCCGCGGGCAACCCCTACGTCACGCCGGCGCACGTGTTACTGGCACTACTGAACCAGTCCGAGGGAATAGCGCGCCCGCTGCTGGTCGCCGCCGACGTCGATCCCATTGCCGTGACGACTGCGTTGAGTGAGAAAGTCGCCAGCGAACCCCGCAGCGTCGGGATCCGAGCCGCACTCTTCGAATGAAGCTCGACAGGGCTTCGAGGACGCCGACAAACTGAGGGCCGACATTGGTGACGAGTACCTCTCGGTCGATCACGTCATGGTCGCCTGGGCTTCACTCCTCGGCACCACCCAAGTAACACCTGCTCCAGGCGTTACGCACCATTCGAGGATCGATGCGCATCACCTCGGAGAACCCTGAGGAGACCTTCGCCTCACTCGAAAAGTACGGCCGTGACCTCACGGCGCTAGCTCGCGCGGGAAAGCTCGACCCCGTCATTGGACGCGACGACGAACGTCGAAGTCATCCAGGTGCTCTCGCGACGAACGAAGAACAACCCGGTACTCATTGGCGAGCCGGGCGTGGGAAAGACGGCGATCGTCGAGGGCCTCGCGCTTCGAATCATGGACGGTGACGTACCCGAGTCGTTGCGCGACCGCAAAGTCGGTGGCCCTCGACCTCCGGATCGATGGTCGCTGGTGCGAAGTATCGAGGTGAATTCGAGGAGCGACTGAAGGCAGTCTTGAAGGAGATTCAAGACCGCCGCCGGTGACGTCATTACGTTCATCGATGAGTTGCACACCATTGTTGGCGCGGGCGCCGCGGAAGGTTCGAATGGACGCGAGCAACATGATCAAGCCCGCTGCTCGCTCGCGGTGAGTTGCGCATGAATCGGCGCGACAACCCTGGACGAATACCGCAAGTACATCGAGAAGGATGCCGCTCTCGAGCGCCGCTTCCAGCAGGTCTTCGTCGGCGAACCATCCGATTGAGGACACCGTCGCGATCCTGCGAGGCCTGAAGGAGCGCTACGAAGTGCACCACGGCGTGCGAATCCAAGACGCCGCTCTGGTGGCGGCGGCATCGCTCTCACAGCGCTACGTGCCCAACCGCAATCTTCCCGACAAGGCGATTGATTTGATTGACGAGGCGGCGTCAAAGTTGCGAATCGAGATCGACTCGATGCCGACCGAACTGGACGTCATTATCCGACGCATTCGCCAGCTCGAGATCGAACGCGTGGCCCTCGCGAAGGAGAAGGACAGCGCGTCGCGCGAGCGACTCGCTGCGTTGGAAGAAGAACTGGCTGATCTGCGCGAGAAGTCCGATGAATTGGCAGCGTCGTGGCAGGGCGAGAAGACGGCGATTGAGAAGATTCGCGCGGCGAAGCAAGAGTTCGAGGACCGCCGTAACGAGGCGGACCGCCTCGAACGCGACGGAAATCTGGACGGCGCGGCGGCCCTTCGCTACGGCACCATCCCCGAACTCGCCAAGACAATTGACCTGGCCACGGCGGAACTCAGTGCTCTGCAGGCCAACGGATCGTTCCTCAAAGAGGAGGTCGACGCCGAGGACATCGCCGAGGTGATCAGTCGTTGGACCGGGGTGCCGGTGTCCAAACTGATCGAGGGCGAGGTCGACAAACTCGTGCGGATGGAAGAGCTCTTGCACTCGCGCGTCGTGGGCCAAGACGAAGCGGTGATTGCGGTCGCCAACGCCATCCGACGCTCGAGGGCCGGCCTCTCGGACCCGAATCGGCCAATCGGCTCGTTCCTCTTCCTTGGTCCGACCGGCGTTGGCAAGACCGAACTCGCTCGCGCCCTCGCTGAGTTCCTCTTTGACGACGAGCGTGCGATGGTGCGTTTGGACATGAGTGAGTACATGGAGAAGTTCTCGGTGAGTCGACTCGTCGGTGCGCCTCCGGGTTACGTTGGCTACGAGGAAGGTGGACAGCTCAGCGAGGCGGTTCGTCGACGTCCCTACTCGGTGGTGTTGATGGACGAGATAGAAAAGGCCCACCGTGACGTCTTTGACATCCTCTTACAGGTCCTCGACGACGGTCGCCTGACTGACGGTCAGGGTCGCACCGTGGATTTCACGAACGTCGTGTTCATCATGACGAGCAATCTGGTGGGCGAACCCTCGGAGTATTTCCGGCCTGAGTTCATCAATCGCATCGACGACATCATTCGTTTTCGCCATCTCGAAGAGAAGGACCTCGCCATCATTGTCGACATCCAACTCGGTCGGCTCCGTTCGCGTTTGGCCGAACGACGATTGAGTCTGGAGGTGACGCCCGGTGCCGCCGTGGCGCTCGCTCACGAAGGTTACGACTACGACTACGGTGCGCGACCTTTGAAGCGGGTGATCCAACGCCGCCTCGAGGATCCCCTCGCGCTCGCGGTGCTCGAGGGCGTCTTCAAAGAAGGCGACACGATCACGGTGGACGAACTCGACGGCGTGCTCACCTTTCGTTAAGGCCAGTACCTGCTGTTGTAGGCTAAGTAGGCAACGAGGCCGTCTCGAGGGAGTCCAGTGCCCGCAACCGTAGTGGTCGGAACCCAGTGGGGTGACGAAGGAAAAGGAAGAATCACCGACCTCTTAGCCCGTGACATGGATTTGGTCGTTCGCTATCAGGGCGGACACAACGCCGGTCACCGCATTGTCGTCAATGGCGAAGCCTTCGCGCTCCAGCTCGTGCCGTCGGGCGTGTTGTATCCCCACATCCAGCCCGTGATTGGTAACGGCGTCGTGGTCGACCCGGCCGTACTACTCGCCGAACTCGACGCCCTCAGTTCGCGTGGTGTTGACGTCTCTCGATTGATTGTCTCGGGTAACGCGCACTTGATCATGCCCTACCATCAAGAACTCGATCGACTTACCGAACGATTCCTCGGCAAGAACGCGCTGGGTACGACGAAGCGAGGCATTGGTCCCGCGTACGCGGACAAGTCCTCACGAGTTGGTCTTCGCGTGCAGGACCTCCTGGACGCCAAGATCTTTCGCGAGAAGCTCAACGTTGTCTTGCACGAGAAGAACCTCGTGTTGAACAAGATCTACAACCGACCTTCCATCAACGCGAAGGACATCACCGAGAAATATCTCGACGAGTTCGCACCGCGCATCGCGCCGATGATTGGCGACACGGTCGCCATCGTGCACGACGCACTCGATCGTGATGAGCGGATCTTGCTCGAGGGCGCCCAAGCGACGTTCCTCGACCTTGATCACGGCACGTACCCCTTTGTCACGTCTTCGAACCCGGTGGCGGGTGGCGCGTGCACTGGATCGGGATTGGGTCCGCGTGACATCACCGGCATCGTGGGTATCACCAAGGCCTACATCACGCGCGTCGGGGCGGGACCGTTTCCCACCGAACTCGATGGCGAGATGGCTGAGCTCTTGGTCGAGCGAGGTCACGAATTCGGTACGAACACCGGACGTCGGCGTCGCGTTGGTTGGTTCGACGCGGTCATGGCCCGACAGGCGGCGCGTCTCAATTCCTTGAGTGAGGTGGCTCTCACGAAATTGGACGTGCTGGACACCCTGGAAGAGATCAAGGTCTGCGTTGGATATGACGCGAGCGGCGTTCGCTACGACTTCCCCCCGTACCACCAGTCGATCCTGCACGACGTGACCCCTATATATGAGGTCCTGCCTGGTTGGAAGACCGATCTCACCTCGTGCACGAGCTTCGAACAGCTACCCGCGACCGCCAAGAGTTATGTCAAGTTCCTCGAAGGCACCATCGGCGTACCGATTTCAGTCGTCGGCGTGGGTCCGGGCCGAGAGCAGTTCGTTCGACCAACGTGAGTCGAGTCGTCGTGGTGGGCTCGGGTGCTCGTGAGCACGCCCTGGCGTGGGCATTGGCACAATCGAGCGACGTCGTCGTGACGCCCGGGAACGCGGGCATTGCGGCGCACGGTATTGAGTGCGTGTCGAGGCCCGCGAGTGAACTCAACGCGGACCTGTTCGTCGTCGGGCCCGAGGAACCCCTCGTGCACGGCGTCGCCGATCAACTTCGCGCGCAAGGAAAGGTCGTCGTTGGTCCCGGCAGCGAAGGGGCGAAACTCGAAGGCTCGAAGGCCTTCATGAAGGAGTTCCTCGAGGCGGCCGGCGTTCCGACCGCACGCTACGGCGCGTTTCAAGACGCGAACGAGGCGGTGTCGTTTCTAAAGACGATGAGCGCTCCCTACGTCGTGAAGACCGACGGTCTCGCTGCGGGAAAGGGAGTCCTCGTCACGGACGACTTCGACGAAGCGTGTCGTGACATTAGAGAGAAATTAAGCGGTGCGGCCTTTGGCTCAGCGGGTACGACCGTCGTCATCGAGGAGGGTCTCGAGGGCGAGGAGTGTTCCCTCACCGTCCTGAGTGACGGCTTGAACGCCGTCGCTCTCGTTCCCGCCCAGGACTTCAAACGGGTCGGTGACGCGAATACCGGAGCGAACACCGGCGGCATGGGAGCCTACGCGCCGATGCCCGGCGTCGATGATCAGATGGTCGACGAAATGATGAAGAGCATCCTGGAGCCGACGATGAAGGAGTTGAAGCGTCGAGGTATTGACTACCGCGGGGTTCTCTACGCCGGGATCATGTTGACCTCGAGGGGGGCCATGCTGCTCGAGTACAACGTTCGCTTCGGCGATCCCGAGACTGAGGTCCTCGCGCCGCTCTACGGTGAGAACCTCTACGAGCTCTTGTACTCGGCGGCGACGGGGAATTTGCGCCGACCGGTCGTGACCAGTGAGTACGCGGTGACCGTCATGCTCGCCGCCCACGGTTATCCCCAGAACCCTCGAAAGGGCGACCTGATCGCGGGGCTCGGAAGCGACGGTCAGCTCGCGACGCCACTTGATGGGGTCACGGTCTTTCACGCGGGCACCGTGCGCAACGGGAGGGACAGTTCCTCACCAACGGGGGTCGGGTCCTCAGCGTCACCGGCGTGGGAACCAGTCTCGCGAGCGCTCGAGAACGCGCGTACGAGGGCGCCGCCCTCGTAACCTTTGAGGGAAGGGTGATGCGCAGTGATATCGCCCTTTCGGCGATCTAGAGGAGTGACGTGATCCCCCAGATATTCTCCCCGAGACGTCGCGGCACTCTTCAGCGACGAGAACCGATTCGACACGATGCTCGAGGTCGAGCTTCTCGCGGCCGAGGCCCTCGCGAAGGAAGGCGTTCTTCCCGAAAATGACGTCGTGGCGCTACGAGCGCGTCGACCGGTCGTCGACGCTCAATTCGTCGCCGACGTCGACGAGCGCGAGCAGACGACGAATCACGACACGGCCGCATTCGTCGACGTGGTGCAAACACGTATTGGGATGCCCGAAGGCGCCTGGATTCATTACGGCCTGACGTCTTCTGACGTCGTGGACACCGCGCTTTGTTACACCCTGGCGCGCGCGATGGACATCGTCATCGCCGATGCGACCGCGTTGCGCGACGCTCTGAGCGCACGAGCATTTGAGTCCATCGATTGGCCCCATCACCGGTCGCACGCACGGCATGCACGCCGAACCCACGACCTACGGCGCGAAGTTCTCACTCTTCGCATACAAGTGCAACGCGACATCGTGCGGTGTGAACGGGCCCGTGAAGCAATCTCGGTGGAAGCTTCTCGGGTGCCGTGGGAACGTATTCGAACATCGCTCCATGCGGTCGAGTCCTACGTGTGCGCCGCGCTCGGCTTGGTT
>CAWICL010000004.1:0-14188 GCA_963834545.1 uncultured Acidimicrobiaceae bacterium
CCTCCTAACTCTCGACCTCAAGGCCCGATCTTCGGGCTCGCACGGGCGAGATCTCATCGCGAATCTTGAGACGTACCTCGTCAGTCTTCTAGGCACCGAAGATCCACTGGCGTACGCTCTTCTGCTTCAGAGTGACGAACCTTCGAACCGTCAGGCCCTCGAAGAGTTCCTCGAGTGGACCGCAATAGACGGTGATTTCGCTCTAATTGCGCTCGTGGCGCTTAGTCCGCAGTTAGAAAGGATCGCGAGTCGATTGTGCTGGGGCTCTCCGAGTGAGGACACGGTCGCCGAAGTGCTTCCCAAGGGACGTCGGCTTTACGTTCGACGAGTGGGCTGGTCGAAGGGGAGCGAGTTGAGTTCGTCCTCGCCCAGGCGCTGTCCAAGACGCGCTCCGAACAGCGACGGATGGCACGTCACAATGTCCCAACGACCCGCCTCCCAGTTGATTACGACGAGGTAGAACAAGAGTATCTTTACGACAATCTTGCCGTCGCCTTCCTTCGCGGGGCTGTCGAGCAGTCCGTCATTAGTAAAGATGAATCGGAATTGATCGAACGCTCGCGGGGTGACGGCGTTGCCCTTAACACAATCGCCGCAGACTTGGGCGTCACGTATGAGACAGTGAAGAAACCCAGCCATCGGGCGGAAAGAAAGCTTCGTGGTTACGTCGTGACTTCGAAAGTGACTCCATGACCCGGCTAACCCTGAGCGCGAGTCCGCAACGCAGTGACGTCGACGTCGTGCAACAGCGACGAAGCGGACCGCCAATGCAGTTCCAGCAGACTCTGGTCGGCCGACTCCGGCCAGCACGTCGGTCAAGTCCTCCCACAACGTCAGGCATGCGGGGTCGTAAGCAACCCCTGGCGCAAGACTTGCTCAGCGGTGGCAAGATCGCCCGCCAACACGAAGTGCGTACCAAGTTCGTGGGCGAGCGCCGTCACGGCTTCAACGATCTTGTAGACATCGAGGACGTAAAGGTCCAAGTGAAGTAACGCGACGTGTCGGCAGTGAACGGTGGACCTTTCGCCAGGTCAAGTGCTTGACGCCGCAGGATCATCGCGTCAGCCTTCGAGCTCTTGCGTCGCTTGGTCGCACCGACCCCGGAACTGCGACCAGTCGGTTGTCGAAGCCCACCAACTGGTAGCCAGCACGTCCCCGAGGCCGTAGGCAAGTGGCGCCCGCCGATGGTCTTACGGACGTCGACCATGTAGTTGCGCATCGCCGGCTTCTTGATGTCGGTGCCATTGGACGTGAGTGGCCAGATGGCCGTTTGGATTTCGTCGAGCGTGAGGAGTCGATCATTGTTCATGGCGAGAAACGCCACGATGGCGCGCACCGGATCGCTCGCCGGCGCAAAAGTTGGCGAAATGGTGAGCGGTCCCAACACGTCAACACGCAAACTCGACGGCTGTACGTCGGGGTGTGTCTTTGGCAACGTGATGGGTGGTTGAGTCGGCACAGGAGATTGAAGAACAGTGTTCGCACCAGAGTTGGGCGGACGCGGCGCCGGAGTTGGCGACACAAAGTAGTCGGGTCGGGGACGGTTGTGGTTCCTTTTGCGGCGTCGCGCAAGAACTGCCAAGACTGCAAGCAGAGCGGCAAGGATCGTCGCCATGAGGTTGAGTCCACTCGCGAATGTCGAGTACGTTGTCGGTTCCCCATTTTGCGGCGTCGACGAAGTGACAATCAGGTGTTTCGGAAACGAGAGGGTAATGCGAGTGGGCCCACTTACGCTCAAGGAGACCAGGACATCACTGCCTACGAAGCCTTGAAGTTCCATGCCAGTTGTGCGAGTGGGCGAGATAATTACGGTGCCTCGCCGATTCGAGAGGGACAGTGAAGTAGTAGACGGCGTTGACGAGTCCGTCGCCGTAGACGCCGACATTGTTCGCCTGATTGATGGGGTCTGCTCGCACCACCGAATAACTGTGACCCGACTTAGCCACGTACCGAATCGCCGAAGCGGAAAGCGGTGTCATCGAAGAGAAGTACGATCCCCAGTTCGGGTCCGGGTATTCGAGTTCCGGCGGGTTCGAAGTCATTTGCAGGGAGAGGTACATCATCCCCTTAGGGGCTTCACGCCCACGGTCAACTGGATTCGTCGTGCTGAGTGTCGCCGAAGAAACCAACAGCACGCTCGCAAAAGTGTGACCGTCGACGGGATTGGTGATCGGAATCTGATGACTCTGTGCCAAGTAGTCGACCGCATTCAAATTCAGGGGGTGCTCGCACCAACGGGAGTGGACCATGCGAATGAGAGGACACAGGCGAACCAAATGGAGAATGCGATGGTGCGCTTACGGGCGCGCTGGGGGCGAGATTGAGATGGCAGGTCATTGCGAACCTGAGCCTCAGTTAGGCGGTTCTGATGAATGACAAGACGCGCGTCTCGCCACTCCTGCAGTCTCACAGTGCTGCCATTCCCAAGAGCGGAGCTGGTCCCTTGTTAGACATTGGTGCTGCCGCAGCTCGATTGGGATGCTCTGAGCGTTATGTCAGCCGGCTCATCCAAGAACGACGTATTCCATTCATTCGACTGGGTGGCACTCGGATCAGGTTCGTAGCAGAGGATCTCGATCAGTGGATTGCCGATCAGCGCGTACCGGTGAGGGACCGATAAGTGATTGGGAGGCAATTCAGAGTTCCGATTCTCAGTGGCGCGAATGCTGGCCATGTGGTCCAACGGTCGTCGAAACACCAACCTTTTGGAAGTTTGGAATTTATCGCAGTTCAAGGAGTGAATTGAGACCGTTGTAAATCACGTCTAGAAGATGGAGCGGAGTCGATGGCAGGTCGGAGACACTTTGGGACCGTTCGAAAGCGCTCGTCGGGTCGCTGGCAAGGTGTCTATTTTCACGAGGGGCGATATCATTCGGCGGGCATCTTCCTGACCGAGCCGCGGACGCCTTGGCGAGCCTGGCGTCAATTGAGATGGACGTTCGGCGTGGTGCCTGGATCGATCCAAGAATCTGGCGATGTGACGCTCAGGATTTACGGAAATGAGTGGCTTAACAATCGTCCGGACTTAGCCGTTCGGACGAGAGAGCTCTACCGCTTCGTCTTGGATAAGCACATCTATCCAAACTTCGGTGATATGAAGTTGAGTGAGTTGGCTCCATCGAAGATTCGAGGCTGGCATGCGAAGATCGCGGGTGACCATCCTGCGACCGCTGCGAAGGCCTATCGCCTGCTTTCGTCCATCATGCGTACGGCGGTTGATGACGGCTTGCTCTTGACTTCGCCAAGCAAGGTCAAGGGTGCAGCGACGGAGCGAGCGGCGGAAAGACCGATTGCAACGGTGTCCGAGATTGACAACCTTACGTTGGCTATGCCGGATCATCTCAAAGTCGTCATTCCGTTGGCCGCATGGTGTCAACTTCGGCAGAGGTGAGATTCTCGGCCTTCGTCGAAAAGACGTCGACTTGTTGCACGCCGTACTAAGTATCGAGCAGAGTCGAACTTTCGCCATGGACGGCACGTCAATTACGAAACTACCGAAGACGTCAGCGGGCCGAAGGAAACTTGCAATCCCGCACCCCTCATTGCCGTACTGGCTGACCACATGACTAGATTCACTGAAGCGGCACCCAGTGCGCTTATGATCCGAGGAGAGCCGGAAAAGACCTTTCTAGGGACGCTCTGCAGGGTTCCTGGGAGAAAGCCAGAATCGCCGTTGGAAGGCCGGATTTGCGGCTTCACGACCTTCGTCACCGGGCTTGACCCTGGCTGCAGCCACGGGGGCGACCACCGCC
Organism: uncultured Acidimicrobiaceae bacterium; assembly: GCA_963834545.1. Classification (GTDB taxonomy): domain Bacteria; phylum Actinomycetota; class Acidimicrobiia; order Acidimicrobiales; family RAAP-2; genus RAAP-2. Next base: position 3,753 of record CAWICL010000004.1, read on the forward strand.
GAATTAATGCACCGGGCGGGCCACGCCTCCGCGCCAGCTGCTCTTCGTTACCAACACGCCACCCAAGACCGAGATCGGGTCCTTGCCGAAGCGCTTGGAGAAATGATCGAGTCGGCTCCAGTTGTGCCCATTGTGAAGAAATTGAAAAAGTAAGACCCGATTCGTTAGTGGGCCATTTAGCGCTTGCCTCTCACGCCATCACCGGAAGGACAGCGGCAAGCGGACCTATCGTTTTCGTTCGTCCGGTCGCTAAATTTATCCACTCCTCAAGGGGAATCATTTCCGCGTCCTGGACTAGTTCCGGAGCCGAGACAGCAAGTGTTTCGATCAGCGCTTTTGCGGCGATTCCCTGTGCTTCGGCATCCGGCGTTACCGGGGACTCCAGATCACCCCCGTGCACAACGGCTTCGACGCATCTAGTCACGAGATAGTCCGACACTGAGATAGGACCCTGCAACGTTGTAATCGTCGCTTCCAATTGTGCCGACAAACCGAGCGGGCGAACCTCTTCAAGTGGACCGCGCAATCTCACCTTGTTGAGCGCTGCCCCATCGCGCGCGGATACATCGATCAACTGACGGTACGTGCTGGTCCCGGCCAAATTGTCGGCGACTCCCAACAACGCTTTGTCGGTGCCCGCAGTCAAGAGGAATCTCGCTACAAGGAAAGGCTGGACATAGAGATGGGCCAGGACTTCTCGATTGGTCCATCCAGAGCATCGACTGTCAGTTGAAAGGTCAATCCCATCGACAGCGTCTGCGACTAACTCCCATTGACGGATCAAGGCCAAACGGATGTCGGCGACGTCAGGCTCCATTTCTCACCATTCTTGCCCAACCGAGATCCCAATGCGACGGTTCCAGCTCTGGGGTAAATCGGCAATCTGAAAGGTATCTTCGGATTCACTCGGTTTGTCCGAAAAAATCATCTGAACCGTCTAAAAAACCGCTCTTCGCGTTTTGAGTTTTTATGCAACGCTGTCACGATTGTCTGGTCGCGATTTTGGGCATTAGTTGGGCATTAACTGGGCTGGAAACAGCGGGCGTTTAGTGGTCACTCGTGGTCACTCGTGGTCACGCGTGGAGACACCAAACCCCTTGCAAACAAAGGACTTTTCGCCGAATTTCCTTCGCACCCCCAACGGGATTCGAACCCGTGCCGCCACCTTGAAAGGGTGGTGTCCTAGGCCGCTAGACGATGGGGGCCTGTACTACGAATGCCTCACTGCTGTAGTGGTCGGGCTGCCGGGATTTGAACCCGGGACCTCTGCGTCCCGAACGCAGCGCGCTACCAAGCTGCGCTACAGCCCGCAGCGAGTTGCCTCGCAGCCAGACAATCCTAGTGCGCGAAGCGCGGCAGACAAGCTTAAATGACCGAGGATTCCACCTTCTGGAGGCTGTGGTACTCGATGACGATCTCGCTGATGCGTCGACTCTCCACCGACTGCACCCTAAAGGTCCAGTCCTCGTATGCGTAGGTCGTACCAGCGGCGGGGATCTCCTCGGCAAGGTCGAGCACGAAGCCCGCGATCGTGACGTATTCGCCTTCGGGTATCGCGATGCCGAGTTGCTCTTCGACTTCGTCGACGTGTGTTTGGCCGTCCACGAGCCACCGGTCTTCTCGAATGCGAACGATGGGCGGATCCTCATCCTCGTCGAATTCGTCGCTTAGGTCACCGACCAATTGTTCGAGGATGTCGCGGATCGAAACGACGCCCGCCACGCCACCGTGTTCGTCGAGGACGATGGCGAAGGTTCGTCGTTGTTCACGCATTCTGTCAAGCTTCGAGCAGGTCGAGGGTCTCGGGAAGCATCAAGGGACGGCGGATCTTGCGGGCGATCTCGTCGGCGGTGGGGAGCGAAACGCCGATCGCACGTTTCGCGGCGGTACTGCGAAAGAGGTCGTTCACGAAGAAGACGCCCTCGACTTCGTCGAGGTCGCCGCGACCACGGGGAAACAGGAGTGACCGGTCTCGCGGACTGCTTCGGCGAACATCTCGGGTGTCACGGGGATGGTCAAAAAGTCAACGTCCGGTCGAGGAGTCATGACGTCACGAAGTTCGAGGTCGTCAGCTGGTCAACGCGAGCTTGATGGCGTCGGCCTCGGGGAGATCGATCGTAGGCGCCGGCGTAGTACGGAAGCGCGCGCGGATCCGCGCCAGGCTCGACGAGGGGGCTGGTCGCTCATCGAGCGCGGTGCTCGAAGCGCGCACCGTGGCCGGACATAGGGCTCGTCCTGGTACTCTTCGCCACGGACAACGCTCGAACGGCCGCTCGTACCCGCTGGGGATCAAGGGGCTTCACCAGGAATCCCTCGGCTCCGCTTCGCCGCGCCAGAAACACGTCCGCTCGACGATCCAGCAGCATCAAGACCGCCACCGGTTGAGCTCGCCCCGTAGGACTCTTCGTGGCGAAGGTCCATGCAGATCGCCATGCCCCCCATGGAGCCGATCTGCATGTCGAGGATCACGAGGTCGACCCCGCCGCGCTCGACGCGGGCGCGGACGTCGTGCCCGTTGGCAACCTCCTCAATGACGAGGTCGGGCCCCTCGAGCATGGTGCGAAGCTCGTGGCGAAGCGAAGAGAGATCGCTCGCGAGCAGTACCGTGGCCACGAGACGTAGCGTAGCAAGGGCCGGCGGAGTCGAGAATTCGTGCAAAAAATTGACATCTTGTCGATGCCGGGCCAGTTGGTATCCTGCGGTCAGGTCGAGCCGGGGGAGAAGGAATGTCGATCGCTCCAGTGGATTGGTCGGACGCCGCCGCGTGTCGGGGCAGCGAGGGTGCGTTGTTCTTCTCCCCTGAAGTGTCCGAGAAGAAAGAGGACCGCCACGAACGTGAGTTCCTGGCGAAGCGAATCTGCGCGAATTGTCCGGTGCGAATGGAATGTCTCGAAGCGGCACTCCGCGCACGAGACCTACGGCATCTGGGGTGGGCTCAACGAACTCGAACGTCGAGCGCTACTGCGTACGTGACTCGCCCCAACCGAGTTGGGCGGGACACGATGGTCATGATGATGAGCAGGATGAAGGTCACGACGTGCACGCCCGTGCAGTAGAGACAGATGTTCTTGATGATCAAGAGTTCAGCGTCAGGAGCCAGAGCACGAAGGCCATAGATCCAATCGTGATCACGAAACGCGCGACGTGGACCCAGTAGTTCTTGCGGTTCCATCCCCAGGGTGAATTGAGCACGCACAGCACCACGTACGCGCACAGTCCCAGTACCGCGACGGGAATGCCCAAGAAATAGGATTGGGGTGACGTCGTGACCTTGGCACAGTTGATGATGCCCGAATCCGAGCAGAAGAGGTCTTGGGTGCCGTTGAAGTGCGCGTTGGTCAGATAAATCGAGAGCGCCAGTCCCACGAGACTGAAAAAGAACGTCGAGTAGACCGCCCAACGAGCGACGGGCGAGACGCTTCGATTCATCTAGATCTTCATTGACTTCTTCGCAGCGAGCACGCCGGGCGAGGTGCAAACGTTGCTGGGCTTTTGTCCCGTGACCGAACAAATCGATGCCGTCAGGTAGTTCGCCGAGGCGATGATGGCGTCAGTAACTGGGCTCGACGTCGTGTCAAGCCCCTGAGCGATGGTCGTGCGACTCAAGCTCTGCAGCGTGGCGGGGGTGTAACTCGCACCCGAGACGAGGAATTTGTTGTCGATCGACATGAAGGGGATCGATCCGTCATCACTCGCGGGCAGACCCTTGATGTAGGTAGACGTGTCGTACTTGTCGAACAGCGCCTGTTCGGACTTCGTTGGCGTTTGGAGCTTCGTGTAGGAGTTCGTCGCCGAGTCAAAGACGTTTGTCTCGATTTCCACGCTCTTAAAGACAAGGTAGGGAGATGAGTACTTGGTCTTGACGAACGTGAACGTCGGGGTGCTCGGATAGAGGTCACTGGATGAACTGGTCATGTTGCCCAGACCCGACCAGGTGCCAAAGCGGCTGAGCGCGATGATGGTCGGCCAACGTTGGGCCGCACAAAATGGGCAGTACTCGGCACCGAGGTAGAAGACTTCGGGCACCGTCTTGCCGTTGGTGTCGGCGCGGTGAGGGCGGGTTGGCCACTGATGGGCTGGGGCGCGGTCGCTGGTGAGACCGTCGAAGTCACGCCGACGGTGTTAAAGACCGACGCGGGGATCGTCTAGTCTGCGAGGGTCGTTGCGTCGGTCGCTTGAAAGCTGCTCGAGCCGCTCGGCGACGCTGAACTGCTGGTGACCTTGATCACGACGAGCACCGCCACGACGACGACGACAAGACCGACCGCGATCCAAGTGAACAGACCCACGGGTCGTCCACCCGAGGCCTTCGCGGGCGGCCTCTTCGTCCACTGGTTTCTTTGACTTAGCCACGACGCTCCTTGGTCCCTGGAACTACAAACTTACTAGAACTTGTTGATGCTCGTTTCGAGCGTTAGCATGTGGGTAGTTTGCTCTATGGCCGAAATTCTTGTTCCCCGTCCGGCCGCGACGGTGCTCACCCTTCGAGAGCGGGAAAAGGGTTACGAGATTCTTATGTTGCGGCGCAATCTGCGAAGCGATTTCGTTGGTGGCGCCTACGTGTTCCCGGGCGGGGGTGTTGATGAGCGGACGCCGGCGAGCTCGCCCAGGCACTCAGTGTGGGAATGAGCGACGAGTCGTGTTCGCGACGGCTGAAATTTCCAGTGGCGGCCTGGCGTACTACGTCGCGTGCCTGCGAGAACTCTTCGAAGAGGGCGGCCTCTTGATTGCCTGTACGAGAGCGGCGCCGAGATCGACATCACTGATCGAACCCTGGTGGACCGCTTGAACGCGGAACGGGTCTTGGTGAACGATGGTTCATTGGGTTTTGTCGACATGATGCAGCGCGAAGGACTCTCTTGGATTTGCGCAATATTGCCTACCTCGCGCACTGGGTCACGCCCGTGGGTCCGCCGCGGCGTTACGACACGCGCTTCTTCGTGGCCCTGGCACCCGAAGGGCAGGTCGCCGATCACGACCCCCACGAGACCGTGGCCTCGAAGTGGCTGCGACCGATTGACGCGCTCGCGATGCACGAACGCGGCGAACTCGAGATGATCTTGCCCACGGTGAAGAACCTCGAAGCATTGCGTATTTTGCCTCCGCCCACGCGGTCCTGCAGTACGCCAAGCCCTCGTGGACATTGAGTGCATCGAGCCTCGCATCAAGGATCGAGATGGACAGATCGCGATTCTGCTCCCGGGCGACGACGGTTACGACGAGTAGGCCTGGACGCTTTGATCAAGCGCGTCGAGGAGTCGTGCGCTGCAACCCTTCGCGCCGGGTAGTGGGGCAACGTCGGTAAGGATGCGTAAAGCGAGTTGGTGAAAGACGCCACTCTCGTCGTCGCCAAGGGCGGCGGGTTCGCCACGGTCCCCGCCGTCGCCGATCGCGGCGCGAAGTTCAATCTCGCCGAGCAGCGGGACACCGAGCTCGTCGACTGAGCACTCGGCCGCCTCCTTCGCCAAAGAAGGCGTGGCGTTTCCGCACGAGCAACGAAGCCGCTCATGTTCTCAATGACGCCCAAAACGCGTATGTTCGACTTGCGCGCGAAGTCCGCCGCTCGCTGGGCGACGCGTTGCGCGCCGCGAGGGGGTCGTGACGAGGATTGACCCATCTGTGGCAAGAGTCGCGCCAAGGTCATCGCGACGTCGCCGGTTCCCGGCGGGGTGTCGATGAGCAGGTAGTCGATGCCGCGTCCAGTCGGCGTCTTCGATGAACTGCGCGACAGCCTTTTGCACGATTAACCCACGCCAGAGCAGTGCCTGATCCTCGTCGGCGAGCAGGCCCATCGACAGTAATTTGACGGCGCCGTCGCCAAAGGTGCGTTCGAGTGGCTGCATCTTGCCCGCGCTCACCGAAACGTCGCCGCTGGATGCCGAAGAGGCGCGACAGCGAGAAGCCCCAGATGTCGGCGTCGAGCACACCAACGCGCTGTCCCCGGACGCGAGCGCGACCGCGAAGTTCGCGGTGATCGAGGACTTGCCCACACCGCCCTTGCCCGACGCGATCATAAGAACCGGTGTCTGATAGGGGATTGAGGTCGGGGCGCGCGACGTTGGGCGAGGGCGCGCGCCTTGCGCATCAATTCGGCCTTCGCCTCGGGTCGAGCACGCCCAGTACCAACTCCACCGGCGAAACGTCCTCGATGGTGAGTGCGGCTTCCCTCACGTCGCGTTCGATCTGGGCTCGAAGCGGGCAGCTCGCCGTCGTGAGCGCGATTCCACGACCTTGGCGTGACCCTCGTGGTCGATGGTCACGTCGCCGAGCATGCCGAGCTCGAGGATCGAGGCACCGAGTTCGGGGTCCAGGACCTGGCCGAGCCGGTCGCGCAGAACGTCGATTCCTGACATGGTGAGACGCTACCGGGTCGAATAGTTAGGGTGTTCATAGCACAAAACCTTCACTACCATGGGAGAAGGACTTTTGGAAGGACCCCATGTCAAACACCACAACCACGAACGTCAACCTGACCAAGAAGGACCCCGACCCGATCACCCTGACCGACGTCGCCGCCTCAAAGGTCGCCGAATTGATCGCCGCTGAAGGCGTCGAGGAGGTACTGGCGCTTCGCGTCTCGGTGAAGCCGGGAGGTTGCTCGGGTTTCAACTACGACATGTTCTTCGACTCGGAGTTCGCCGACGATGACATTTTACGTGAGTTTGGCGCGGTCAAGGTGGTCGTTGATTCGCAGAGTGCGGAATTGCTCAATGGATCGACACTCGACTACTCCGACACGCTCCAAGGCGCGGGGTTTCACATCACGAACCCCAACGCAACGCGCACCTGCGGTTGCGGCAACTCCTTTAGCTAAGTCAATCCAATGAGCCGGTCGGTCCCTATTCACCGTGGCGCCGCGGCGGTGACTTCGTCGTGATCTCGGGCCAGCTCGGTCTATGTGCCCGACCGCGATACTCCCACGATGATCGAAGGAGGCGCCGCGGATCAACTGCGACAGGCGCTGATAAACGCGCGTCGCGTCCTTGGTGAAGCGGGCGCCTCATTCGATCAAGTCATCAAGGCCACATTGTTCCTCGTGAACATGGACGACTTCGCGTCGTGCAACGACGTGTGGATCGAAGCGTTCGAGCCCCCTCGTCCGACGCGTTCGGCCGTGGCGGTGCCCAGTTCCCCTCGGCGCGCTCGCCGAAGTGGAGTTCTGGGCCTACTCCCCGCTCGACGTAGACGGGGTATTCGTTGGCGTCGTTGCCGAACTTATAACCCACCGAACGCACCGTCTGGATCAGGTGCGCGTGTTCCTCACCCAACTTGGCGCGTAGTCGTCGAACGTGCACGTCGACGGTTCGCGCGCCGCCGTAGTACTCGTAGCCCCAGACGCGACTGAGCAGGGTCTCTCGGGTGAAGACGCGGTTCGGGTTCGTGGCTAGGAATCGCAAGAGTTCGTACTCCATGTACGTGAGGTCCATGACGCGTCCCGGCGATGGAAGCCTGATAGGTCTCGAGGTTCATCGAGAGCCCGCCGTGTTCGATGCGCGGTGCCACGTTCTCGTTACCGGCGCGTCGAAGGCGGTGGCGAAGTCGCGTGGCGAGTTCGCTCACGTCAAAGGGTACCGACCACGAAGTCGTCGAAGAGGTTCTCCGCGAAACGTGAGGTCGTCGAGTTGGTAGTGATCGAGGAGCAAGATGATGGGACCGACGCCGCGCTCGCGCGCGCGAAGTTGGCGACAGAGGTTCATCGCTTCGGTGAACGGAAGGCCGAGGCGTTGATCACCGCGCCGGCGAAGCCGTCGGTCGGGCTCGAGCGCGGTGATCTCGTTCAGTCGACCGAATCGCCACCGCGGGCGTGACGCCCGTCACGTCAAAGGCCTTTCGCACTGGCCCTTCACACGAGGGAACGCATAAGACGACGTCGATGTTCACAGGAGGGGCAGATACCTTTCGAGTTCAAACGGGGTCACTTGGCCCCGGTAGGCGTCCCACTCGGCACGCTTGTTGCGCAGGAACCATTCGACCTGGTGCTCACCGAGGGTCTCGTGCATCAACTCCGAACGACTCATGAGATCAATCGCCTCGGCGAGCGATTGGGGCAGCGTTGAAACGGCTTCGTGTTCCTTGGGTAGCTCGTAGTCGCCGTTCACGCCACGAAGTCCCGCCGCGAGCACGACCGCGAAGGCGAGATACGGATTCGCCGCCGGGTCAGGCGAGCGGAACTCGACGCGCGTCGAATCAAGGCGCCCGGGTTTCACCGACGGGATTCGCACCAGGGCGTTGGGATCGTAGTGGGCCCACGCGGCCCCGACGGGGGCTTCGCCACCGGGCACCAAGCGCTTATACGAGTTGACCCATTGATTCGTGATCGCCGAGATCTCGGGGGCGTGCAGGACCAGTCCGGCGATGAACTTGGTGGCGAGGTCACTGAGTCCGTAGGGTCCGTCGCCGATGAACGCGTTCTTCTCGTCACGCCACAGTGACAGGTGGGTGTGCATCCCCGAACCCTGCACGTTCGCGAGCGGCTTGGGCATGAAGCTCGCCGAAATGCCCGCTTGCAGCGCGAGTTCCTTGACGACGTGTCGCACCGACATCACGGTGTCGGCCATCGTGAGCGCGTCGGTGTAGCGAAGGTCGATCTCTTGTTGGCCCGGGGCGTCTTCGTGCTGGGCGTGTTCGACGCCGATGCCCATCTCTTCGAGCATGAGCACGGTGCGTCGACGAAGTTGGCTGGCGACGTCGTCGGGCAAGAGGTCGAAGTAGCTGCCCTGATCAATGGGTTGTGGTGGACGGGTTGCGTCCAGGTCCTCAAAGTAGAAGTACTCGATCTCGGGCGCTACGAAGAACGTGTAGCCCTGCTCGCGCGCACCTTCGAGCACTCGGCGTAGTTGTTGACGAGGACAACCCTCGAAGGGGGTGCCGTCGATGTTGACGATGTCACAAAAGACTCGGGCCACGCCGGCGCCGCCCTCGTACCACGGGAGCAGCTGGAAGGTCGTGAGGTCGGGCCGGGCGAGGACGTCGGACTCTTGGACTCGCGAGAAGCCGTCGATGGAGCTCCCGTCAAAGGTCATGCCCTGGTCGAGTGCGTCCTCGAGCTCGGCGGGCGTCACGTGAAAGGCCTTGTGGCGTCCCCAACACGTCGGTGAACCAGAGTTGGACAAAGCGAACACCACGTTCTTCGACGGTTCGAAGGACGTATTCGGCTTGGCTTTGCATAGGAGACATTCTCGCACCTTCTTGGACTGTTGAATTTCCGTGGTAAAACACAAAACCCGCCGCTCACTCGAGCGGCGGGTTTTGTTATGTCGTAGGGCTACCTGGTCGCCTTTTTCGCGGGCGCCTTCTTCGCCGGAGTCTTCTTCGTAACCTTCTTGGCGGCCTTCTTCGCCGGAGCCTTTTTCGCGGGCGCCTTCTTCTTCTTTGCCGCCTCGCCACAGATCGTCTCGACGATCACGCGCGCCACCGTGTAGGGATCAGCGTTCGCGTTTGGTCGACGGTCCTCGAGGTAACCGCGCTTCTCACGCGCGACGCCACCGGGAATGCGCACCGACGAACCACGGTCCGACACGCCATAGGAGTACTTCGTGTACGGGGCGGTCTCGTGCTCACCGGTCAGGCGGTCCTCGATGCCCACGCCGTAGGCCTTGATGTGCTTTTCGACCTGGGTGCCGAGCGCTTCGCAACCGTCGATGATCGCTTCCCAACCACCGGGTGCCCGCATGGCCTTGGTGGAGAAGTTCGTGTGCGAACCCGCGCCGTTCCAGTCACCCTTGATGGGCTTGGCGTCAAAGCTCACGTCCACGTCGAACTCTTCGGCGATGCGCTTGAGCAGCCAGCGAGCGGTCCAGAGTTGGTCGCCCACCGCGAGCGGGTCGAGGATGCCCACCTGGAACTCCCACTGACCCATCATCACTTCGGCGTTGGTACCTTCGATGCCGAGTCCCGCGCGCAAGCACGCGAGCGTGTGCGCCTCGACGATGTCACGTCCGGGCATCTTCGATCCACCCACGCCGCAGTAGTACGGACCCTGGGGTGGCGGGAAGCCCACCTCGGGCCAACCGTAGGGACGACCTTCTTGGAAGAACGTGTACTCCTGTTCGATGCCAAACATTGGTTCCATGCTCGCGTACTTCTTTGCTACCTCAGCGCACGCGGCACGCGTGTTGGTGACGTGAGGGGTGAAGTCGGCGTTTAACACTTCGCACATCACGAGCACGTCCTTGGGTCCGCGAAGTGGGTCACTGCATTGGAACACGGGCTTTAAGACGCAGTCCGAAAAATGTCCGGTCGCTTGATTGGTGCTCGATCCGTCGAAGCCCCAGATGGGAGGCTTCTTGCCATCGGCCACGATCTTGGTCTTGCTGCGAAGTTCTCGCGTGGGCTCGGTTCCGTCAATCCAGATATATTCAGCCTGATACGACAAGGTCGCTCCTTCAAAATGTCATCGCGTGCTCCACGCGATCCCCACAATTCTGCCGTGTTTC
>CAWICL010000005.1:0-9749 GCA_963834545.1 uncultured Acidimicrobiaceae bacterium
GTCGATGCCCTCGGCCCGCGAGAACGTTGCGGCGGCGTCGAGTGGGCGCAGCACCCGACGCCAGTCGGCGCGGCCGTCCAGGTGGGTTTCCGCCAGGGACCATTGCGCGCGGGCCTCCACGCCGCCCAAGGGCACGCCCCCTCCCTTGCCTCCTGTTCCACGCGCGCGAGTCGAAGCTATTGCTGCGATTGTCGCCTAGGACGAATAGCTCGCCCGCCTTGACTTCGTAGTCCGACGCAAAGTCTTTCGTGATGAAATGGACGGGGTGAGGTACGCCCTGTCGTCGAGGAATTCGACCAGCAGACGCCCCTGGGGAACGCCCCGCCCTGGGCCCGTCCGGTAGCGGGTAAATGTACGGGCCGACGTCGCAGGTCGGGGACCGGCCATCCGTTGATGACCGGAATGCCCGCCCGCATTCGCACGCGGTCCCCCGGCAGCCCGAGGACCCGCTTGACCAGCACCGGCGGAGCCTCGGTCGCGCCCAGGGCGACCGCGGCCGAACGGAACACAATACACGTCCCCTCGACGGGGCTTCGCGCCCGTCCGGAACGCGAGCTTGTTGCCGACGATCTCGTCGCCGGGCTCCAGCGTGGGCATATCGTGCGCTCACTCGTGATGCTCGTCGAAGAACCGTGCTGGCGCTTCATCCAGTCGAGATCATCGTCAATGGACACCTAGGAACACTCTCGACTGATCTCGCTACGCCCCTCGCGGTCGCGCTCGCCGAACTGCTCACGAACGCGGTCGAACACGCCTTCAGCGATTTTGGAGGACCGGAGAACGAGCACGTCGGGGTCGTCACGCTCAACCTGTATCAGGCGGGTGGAAACGCGATCGCCGAGATACGTGACAACGGCAAAGGACTCGGTGAGGACTTCTCCTTGGAGGTCCCGACGAGTCTGGGGCTATCGATCGTGCGCGACCTCGTGCGCACGCAACTTCACGGCACGATTGAGATGAATTCGGTACCCTACGTCGAAGGTGGAGGCACCTTCGTTCGCGTGGTGGTGCCGAGCGAACTTCGCCTCTAGTTCAACGAGGCGCGGCGGCGAGCGGCGAGCCACTGCTTTCGCAGCTTGCGGCGCTCGTCTTCGGTGGTACCGCCCCAGACGCCCGATTCCTGGTTCGTCGCGAGTGCGAACTCGAGACAGGCCTTCTGGGCTTCACAGTGGTCACAGACGCGCTTCGCGGACTCGATCTGGTCGGTCGCCATACCCGTGGTTCCAATGGGGAAGAACAATTCAGGCTCAGTGTCGCGACACGCGGCGTTCGAACGCCAGTCGGCATCATCCCAGGCATGGGTGCGGTTCCAGATCAACGACATGAGAAATCCTTTAAATTGGCTTGTTCCACGGGGAGTTTCAAGGACTCCACTGTGGCGGGGTTTGTAATTTTACTTAGGAGTAGGTTGCAATACAAGCAACTTTTCTAAGAAGTCGATCAAGCTGAGACATTGAGGCCAGTACGTCGGATTGACATCGTGAACGAATCGTATGGACGAACTTGTCCGTTTCTCACTGGGACGGACCTACGAAACGAACACTGGTGATCGTTTCGGTGTCCTCGATGCCAGCACGTAGGACAGTTTTCGATGCCTCGAGCGGGAGGTTCGATGACTCTTGCTCAAGATGCGTACTTCGAAGAGCACAGTTCCTTCGAACCTCGTGGAGCATGGTGCCTTCGAGAACGTTGGATCCGAGTCATCTAGGGCCTCGGACGAGCAACTGCTTTCGTAGATTGGGGGGTCAAAATTGTTGGAAACATAGTAGAATAACGATATGGAAATAACGCTCGTCGAAGCGTCAAAGGCCCTCGGAACTTCGGTGCCTCGAGTGACGCGAGCCCTCAAGCGCCTTGGTGTCCTCGCCCCCAAGGTGTCGCGCGATCATCGGGTTGCTCGAGTGATTGACGCATCAATGTTCGCGATCCTCGAAAGAGATCTAGGTTTTGCGCCGCACGTTGATGGGTACACCCGCGAAGAGCTGTTCGTGCTCGCCGCCCTTAACTGGAGCCCCTACGGATTTCGTTCGACGCACGCCCTTTCGCGAGCGGCTCGAATTAGTGCCACGACCGCGTCCAAGGTGGTGACGCGATTGACGTCAACGGGACTCATCGTTACCTCGCCCCAACAAGAGTTGTTCAATCGCATGGTGAGAACGGTGTCGGCGCTGCACCTCAATCGCCACCACTCCGAGTGGCAGCGACTCTCCGAACAGGTTTCGACGGTCAAGCTGCCGGTCGGGACGTTCTCGTGCGCCCAGAATCGTCCCTCGACGATTCTGGCATCTGTTTTGGAACGCGGATCCTCTCAAGCTTCCCATTGACGCGCACGCTGATTTCATTGCCACTCGCATGCTGCAGAGCAATGAGCCCCAGGCAATCGCCTGGGCGGCGCTCCACTTGCCGCCGACGTGCATTGAACGCGCTGCCCACATGCGAAGCACAGCCTTGGAGGATCGTGCGTGGCTCCAAAGTCTCGCCCGTGCGATGTCGAGCGAGGACTGACGTGACAGCCGGGCAATTTCCCGCGGACGCGACGAGCGGCGATGACGCGAGCGATCGACGAATCGCTGCAACGAAGTTCGAACCTTCGTCCGTGGCGCTGCCCGATGAACTGGCGAGAATGTTGCCAGCGGACACGCGTGACACCTGGCGAAAACTCGCGCCACACTTACCTTCGAGCGCGTATCTGGCAGGCGGAACCGCACTCACCGTGCACCTCTTGCATCGGGTGAGTCGTGACCTTGACATTTTTCTGGAACGTCGTGAAGATCTACGTTCACTGTGGAAGCAGTTTCAAGAAATCGGTGATGCACTCGCGACCCAACACGATGATTCGACCATTAACGGCACGATCGACGGCACCAGGGTTCAAGTACTTGAAGCCACAACGCTAAAGATCGTCGCACCATTCCTAGAGGTCGGAGGGCTCAGAGTAGCGAGTGTCAATGACATCATGGCGATGAAGTTGAAGGTCATCGTTGATGGAGGTGAACTGCGTGACTATTTCGACATCATGAAGATCGAACAGGATCGTCGAATAATGGTGGAGACCGGACTCGCCTTCTTTCTCGAGAAGTACTCGCCCGAGGAACCCGACCGGTACGTGAAAGCAATCGTCAGGGCGCTCGGGTATCTCGATGACGTCGAAGACGATCCCGCTCTGCCGGTCTCGAAGCAGGTCATCAGCGAATACTGGCAAAACCGCCAACGTTCGTTGATGCGGCACCTTGTCATGTACGGGGGCTGACCAAGCATGGGATCCAATCCGCAGCGGCGCCTCGTCGGATAAGAGCTGAGGACGGCGTCGGTGGGTCTGTCACGAAATGCTCGTCCGATCTGCCTTTCTCCGACAAACTGAACGCATGCCCGAGATCTTCGCCCACCGTGGATTGCATTCCGTCGAGCGCGAAAACACGCTCGAGGCGTTCGAAGCCGCGAGAAAGCTCGGGGTCGACGGGGTCGAGCTCGACGTGCGGCGAACTCGAGACGGTGAACTCGTTGTCCACCATGATCCCGCCATTGGCGAGGACGTGATCGCTCATTCGACGCGCGCGGATCTAGCTAACTACGTGCCGACCTTGCAAGAATCCCTCGACGTGCTCAAAGGTTTGAAGGTAAACGTCGAAGTGAAGAACATCCGTGATCCGCGCGAGCCGACCTACGACGAGAGCGGTGAATTCGCGCGTGACGTCCTGGACGCGCTCGAGCATGGACCGTGGCTGGCGTCGGGAATTATCTCGTGTTTTGACGTGACGACTTGTGCACGGTTGCGCTCGTTCGACCAAAACGTGCGAGTGGGTTGGCTCTTATGGGCTGATGATGTTTCCGAAGCGCTCACCAAGGCTCACGTGCTCGGTTTTCAGGCCGTTCATCCCTATTTCGCTCGGGTCGAGCCCGGTCACGTCGGTCTGGCGCGCGAGCTCGGGATTGAGCTGAACGTCTGGACCGTGAACGAGGTTGCGGACATGAAGCGTATGGCGAGCCTGGGCGTTGACAGCATCATCACGGACGATCCGGCGACCGCGCTCTCGTTGCGCGCCTAAGCCGGATTTTTCTACTCACCGGTAATGGCCTAGATTAAAGGACATGAACGTTGTCGTCTGTGTCAAACAAATCCCGATCCCGCCGCACCCCAGTCGCTCGATTCCTCGCACAACCTGGATCGCTCGGGCAAATTGATCCTCGACGAGGCCGATACCTACGGGGTGGAGATGGCCTTGCAACTCGTCGACAAGGCGGGCGTGGTGAGGTGACCGTCGTGTCGATGGGATCGTCCTCTGACGTCGCGGGACTTCGTAACGCCCTGGCCATGGGGGCCGCCAAGGCCGTCATCGTGAGCGACGAGTCGCTTCGCGGCACGGACGCTCTGGGCACCGCCAAGGTGCTCGCCGAGGTGATCAAGCGCGAGAGCCCCGATTTGATTCTTTGCGACCGAAGCCATCGGACGGCTACACCGGTACGACGCCCGTGCAACTCGCCGAACTGCTCGGTTTGCCCTCGATCACTTTCGCCAAGTCGGTGAGCGTTGAAGGCGACTCGTTGAAAGTGGACCGTCAGACCGAAGCGGGATACGACGAAGTCACCTCACCGCTGCCGTGCGTCGTTACCGTGACGGCCGGAGTCGTCGAGCCGCGCTACGCGTCCTTCAAGGGCATCATGGCCGCCAAGTCCAAGCCGCTCGAGGTCCTCAGTGTCGCTGATCTCGGGCTCGGCGCACAGACCGGCGCCGCTGGCGCGCGCCAAGCCATCACTGAGGTCGTGGCCGCTGAATCTCGTCAAGCCGGTGAAAAGTACGTTGACGAGGGAGACGGGGCCCAAAAGATCGTCGCGTTCCTCGAATCCATCAAAGTCCTCTAGGAGTCCTCATGTCTATTGCTTCTCTCTGGGTGGTTGTCGAGCCCGCGAACGGTTCACTTACCACAACGTCACTCGAACTTCTCTCGCACGCGAAGTCCTTGAGTGATTCAGTCTCTGCGATTACGTGGGGTGACGACGGCGCCGCGCTCGCGGCCCAGGCTGGTGACTACGGTGCCACGACGCTCTATGACGTTGGGCCTCTCGGCAATGCCCTGCCCGGCGTACCGGTCGCCTCAGCAATTGCGCAGCTCGTCGCTTCCAAGGGTGCACCCGTCGCCATTCTCATCCCCACCAGTTACGACGGACGCGACATCGCGGGACGCTTGTCCGCGCGACTCGACCGACCGGTCCTCACCAACGTGACCGGACTCGTCGACGAGGGTGGTCTCGTTACCGAGCACCCGATCTTCGGTGGCACCCAGACGGTGCGCGCCCACTTCACGGGCGATGGTCCGGGCATCATTGTCGTGCGCGCGAAGTCCTTCGTCGCCGAAGCGAGCGGTGGCGCGAGTGCCACGCTCGAGAGCGCCGCGCCGGGTGACACTGGTGCGACGGGCACCGCGACGATTCGCACGAGTCACGTCGAAGAGCGAACCGGTCCCAAACTCGAAGAGGCCGCGGTCGTGGTCTCGGGTGGGCGCGGACTCGGCGAAGCTGACAAGTACGCACTGATCGAAGAGACCGCCAAGTTGTTGCACGGAGCCGCGGGCGCGAGTCGTGCGATCGTCGACGCGGGCTGGGTGCCCTATTCGCACCAGGTGGGCCAGACGGGTAAGACCGTCAAACCCACGGTCTACATTGCCTGTGGCATCTCGGGGGCCACCCAGCACATGGTGGGCATGAAGGGTTCGAAGAACATCGTGGCGATCAATAAAGACCCCGACGCACCGATCTTTCAGATCGCGGACTTTGGTGTCGTGGGCGACGTGCACAAGGTGCTTCCTTCGCTCATCGAGGCGTTGAAAGCTCGCGGCTAAGCACATGAGACCAACGCGAGACCCCTGGCGGTTTCGCTCGGCACCGTAGGCGGATCATGGTCGTGAGCACCGAGTTAGCCCAGGCGCGACGTTGGTGGATTCTGGTCGTCGTCAGTCTCGCGACGTTGATGGTGGCCCTGGACGCGACGGTGATAAACATCGCGTTACCGCGCGCGCAACTCACCCTGCACTTTTCCAACGCGAATCGCCAGTGGCTGATCACGGCCTACGCCTTGAGTTTTGGCTCGTTGTTGCTGCTCGGTGGTCGACTGAGTGATCTCTGGGGCCGTCGCACGACGCTCTATCTGGGCCTCAGTGGCTTCGCCCTCGCCTCAGCCCTCGGTGGGTCCGCGCACAGCTTCACGATGCTGGTCGTCGCTCGCGCGATTCAGGGTCTCTTTGGTGCTCTGTTGGCACCCGCGGCGTTGGCGACCCTGACGACGACCTTTCAAGAACCGGGCGAGCGCGCGCGAGCCTTGCCATCTACGGAGCAATCGCCGGATCGGGCGCCGCGATCGGGCTCTGCTCGGTGGGGCGCTCACCGAATGGGCGTCGTGGCGGTGGTGTCTTTTCATCAACCTCTTCTTCGCCACGTTTGCGTTACTCGGCGTGCTGCTCTTCGTGCCCTCGGGCAAGGCCGAGCAGCGTCCGCGCCTCGACGTGCTCGGGACCGCGCTCGGCAGCGCTGGGCTCTTCTTCGTGGTCTACGGGCTCGCCCACGCGGTGACCGCGAGTTGGGGTAACGACCTCACGTGGCTGAGTCTGATCCTGGGCGCGGTGCTGTTGGTGTTGTTCGTTGGCTGGCAGCAACGATCCAAGCATCCGCTGTTGCCCCTTCGCATCATCTTGCAGCGAACCCGTGGCGGTTCGCTCGTTTCACTGTTCATCACGAACATCGGGATCTTTGGCATCTCGTTGTTCCTCGCCTATTACATGCAAGTGACGCTCGGGTTCTCACCCATGCGCACCGGCATGGCGTTCATTCCCTTGGTCGCTGGTATCGCGCTGTCGGCCTTTGTCGCAAGTGCGCGCCTGCTCGCCAAGACTGGACCTCGGCCACTTATTCCTGTGGGCATGGTGCTTGGCATGATGGGCATGATCTTGTTCACGAAGTTGCCGCCCCAGTCCGATTACGTGGGCCACGTCTTGCCGGGACTCATCGTCACCGGACTCGGCCTCGGGTTGATCTTCGCACCCGCCACGGCGTCTGCGACCGCGTACGTGCAAAAACGCGACGCCGGAGCCGCGTCGGCACTGGTGAACACGACCCAGCAGATCGGTGGTTCGGTGGGAACCGCTTTGTTGAACACGATCGCGGTTTCTGCGGCGACTCGTGACGGCATGAGTCTGTTCAAGTTGCATCCACCCAAGACGTCGGCCGCGATGAAGCTGCTAGAAACCACGGCCACCCTGCACGGCTACGCCGTCGCTTTTTGGTGGGCGGCGGGATTCTTCGCCCTTGGTGCGGTTCTCACCTTCTTCATGCTCGAGTCGGGTGTGCAAACGAACGTTGAGCAAGTACCGGCCTAGATCAGCGGCCAGGGGTAGGGCGGCCAGTCGCTCTCTTCATTGGGCGTGGGGTAGTGCGCACGGTGAACCAGGTCGCTCGCTCGCTGTTGACAAAACGCGAGTTCGCTCGGCGATAGATAGCGAGCGAGCTCGCCGCTCTCGCCGCTTGCGAATCTCTCGATGCGCTCAAGTAAAGAGAGGTCCACGCGCAGTCCGGCATATTCCCAGATGACCGTGCGAAGTTTCTCCTCTTCGTGGAAGCACAATCCGTTATCGATCGCCCAACAGCGCTCGCCGTCATAGAGGACGTGACCCGCCTTGCGGTCTGCGTTGTTCGCAATCACGTCAAAGGCGCACAGGTCAGCGAACCAGTCGTAGAGCTCACCTCGTTCGCGAAGCGTGAAGTAATGGTCTTCGAGGTTATCGTTCACCCACCACTGCAGGGATCCGATGCCAAAGGGCGCGTCAACTCGCGCAACAGTTGTGGGTACGAGATCGGTGCCGAGTACTCGGTCGAGCTCGTAGGCGGCGACCTCGCGTCGCCAGAGCCCGTCTGGGAAATCCCAGAGGCGCCGTTCGCCGGCCTCAGCCTTGTAGCAAGCCTGCGCCTGGACACCGTCAAGGTGAAGAGTCACGAGGAGTGCTTGATTCGACGAACCCGCGACGCGCCCTTCTACTTCGATGCGACCTTGCGTGAGAATCGTTCGTCGTTCGTCGCTATCCATCTCAACGTATTGGTGGACGGTGACCGTTGGTTCGAGGACAGTCGTGTCCCTTGGGGTCAAGTGGTCCTGAACACAAGGGACAGACGGGGCGACCCGCTTCGATGAGACGTGTAATGGCAATCGCGAGCGCCCCCGCCCACTCCTTGGTCAAGGTGAGTTCAAGCGTGTCCACTTCTTCGGTGGATTCGAAGGTTACGTCGATCGTCTCATCTTCTTCGTCGAGGGCAATCGAGATGTCACCTGCGACGAAGTCCGCCTCGTATTCGGCTTCGAGACTGAGGTCGTCAGGAAGGTGTCCAGGTCGTGAGAGATTGGTAATGACTTGTCCGAGCCACTCGGCGAGGGCCGCGAGTTGCAGTTTCTCGCATTTGACGATGACGAGACGTCGACCTTGTCGCGCCTGAAGGAGGAAAAGCCGGTTTCCGACTTCACCACGGACGCCGACCATCACCTTGTCGGGCGCGTCAAAGACGTAGTTCATGACGGTGCGAGGTCCTTTAGCGAATCGGTACTGTTCACGCAAAGCACGATTGGCGATGAGCCGCCGATGCTTAGGGCGCTTATCGAACATGTCGAAATCACCGTTCGTTGGAAGAGGTCGAGCGGAACGCCTTGAGCGAAGGTGACGGCTGCCTTGATGGGATCGGCGTGACTCACCACAACGATTGTCTTGCCGCGGTGCCTTGCGGCGAGTTTTTCAAGCGTTGACCATACGCGCATCTGCATCTCAACGAAGGACTCACCGTCGGGGAATCGGAACGTGCTCGGACTCTGTTGGACGTTTCGCCATTCGGGTTTCTTTTGCAAGAGCGACAGTTTCTTGCCAGTCCAGGAACCAAAATCGCACTCGAGGAGACCTCGGTCAACAATAAGTCGAAGTTGCGTTGCCTTCGCGATTGGTGCTGCGGTTTCGCGAGCCCTTTCAAGTGGTGATGTATAGAGGGCGACTGGTTTCTTCGCGAGTTCGCTAATCCTCTCGGCCACACGTTTGGCTTGGGTCTTCCCACGATCCGCGAGGTGAAGGCCGGGTGCACGCCCTGGAAGGATGCTTCCCGTTGTTGATGTCGTACCGTGACGGACGAGCAAGACAGTTGTTGATTTCACGACCACCATGAGACTTTAATCTGACTGACCATCAATCTCTCCATCGATCGCTCATCGGAAGTGTGAGATTGGTCGCGTACCTGAATACTTGGTTCGTCAGTTTCAGTGTTTTTCAGGTGACCGCGCGGCGATGAGAGATAGAATTTCGCGTCGATGGTTTCGTTCAATGAGCCAGTGAGAAAGTGGAACTGAAGATGCCATTCGCCTCGCCACTTGAAGACAAGCGGGTTTGAGTTCCGTGCCTCATTGGCTGCGCAAAATCATCACGTGGTCAAAGACGTACCACGGCCGAAAGCTCATCCGATTCACGTTCGTCTCACTGGTCTCTACATCAACTTCGGTACTAGTGATTGCATTTTTCTATGGACTACGAATCATTCGTAGTGAGGTCGACGCAACGCTCGTAGGTAACTTGATTGGGACAATACCCTCGTATAATTTGAATCGACGTTGGAGTTGGGGGAAGACCGGTCGAAGCCATCTCCGCAGAGAAATCTTGCCGTTTTGGGCGATCGCAATCTTAGGAATTGCTTTCTCGACCTATGGAGCAACGTTTGCTCGACACCTCGTCCAT
>CAWICL010000006.1:0-8819 GCA_963834545.1 uncultured Acidimicrobiaceae bacterium
GATGTATTGCTGTTGAACGGATCGAAATACGCTGAGGGCCGAGCCGAGGACCGGTTTCTGGCCACGAATCGTAATGATGATACTGATACTTATTCATTTCAGGTCTCCAGGCCGAATCAGCGAATCCGGTCTCTGGGTTTGAGCAGAACCAAACGAGACTTCGGAGGGAGTAAATGGATCCGTCGAGACCTTTCAAATGAGGGCTTTCTTAGTTGAGGTGCGGGGACTCGAACCCCGGAACCCTTGCATACGATCGCGTCGAGACTTGTTCGCGAGGGTTCAAAAGAGTTCAGCGATAAGCCATTTATTTCCTGAAAGTCATCTCCGGTCACCGGGGTTCAACTCGATTCTGTTCAATTGCTGTAGCTGGTGATGTAGTGGCCTGCGTCAAGGCAACCTGATGGTGCGAGAAATATGGCCGTACCGATTTGAACAGCTTTGATCGTTAAGCCAAGTAGAACTGTTCAGAATATTTGTCCCTCTTTCTAACCTCCTAGACCGAGATCGTTATCCCTGCCACGCAGGAACTTTTCGTAGATAGGTAAAACCTTCAGATCTTTTGTTCGACCAGCAGCTCGCTTCGACTTTGCGATGTCCTGGACAGAGGCAACATGCGTCTCCGTTTTCCCAACGAGCACAAATAGTGACCTCTCCTCTAAATCCTCAAAATCGTGAACTCCCGTGGCCTCGAAGAGGATGTCGAACTCTCCGAACTTACAAGTCAAATTCAGCATTTTCATCTTTGTCAGAAATTTCGGGGACCGGTCGAAGGCAACACCTTCATCGACATCGCCAACCCGGATCTTTGCGTCGAGATGTTCGAGAGCTTTGGTCAATCTTTCCAAATTGATTTTGTTAGGAGACGCGAAGAAGTCAATATCCATCGTCGCAGGAATTGGCACGTGCTGCGCAATGGCGGCGAATGCACCAATCACCACGTAGTTGACAGCGAACCTATTGAAGGCATCAATGATCGCCTCTGCTTCTAGTTCGTGGCTCACCCTTTTCCTTTATTGCTCGTGCCTTCTTGAATCCAGCAACGTTCGCATCGTGTCGATCCTCGACTCGCTGACGTTCATTGACGCTCCGCTTCGAATGCCTTTCCAATAACAAAAGGTCGTGGTCATCGAGACTTTCAAGATGAATTCTTGGTTCCAAGCCCACTGAGGCAAGAATTCGCTGCACCGACTCAAAGCCCGGGTCGATTCGTCCCAATTCGATTCGAGCAATCGTCGACTGGGCAACTCCTGATCGCTCCGCCAATTCTCTTTGCGTCAGGTTCAACCGAACACGGGCCAATTTGAGCAAACTGCCCGCGACGCTTGAAGAAACTCCGGAGGTGCGCACAATCAGATGATAACAGATACGCTATCAAAGTTCCCCATGCTATCGACTAGGTCATCTGAGCCCTTAAGCACAGTTACGAAACTCGAATGACCGATTGTCCGTTCGTCTCAAGTGGACGAGTTGTTGTCGAAGTGGTGAGTTCCCAGAAATCGGTGGGACTGCTGCACATTTCGTTGACTGTTTGACCTGCCCATGGCTCCGTGTAGGGCTGGTCGAAGGCGTAAGCGAGTTCCGGTGCGTTGAATTGTCAATGGTTCGAAGGTTCAACTTTTTGTGGAGGTAAGGAGATTCGAACTCCTGACCCCTTGCATGCCATGCAAGTGCTCTACCAGCTGAGCTATACCCCCAAAGGCTCTCCGATGTTATCAGTTGCGCCAGTCGGCTCTCCTGAGCCCTAGTCCAATATTGCTTCGAGCAGTTCTAAAGGGTGAGATAGGAATGGTGAGTGGTCACTATCGATTTCTACGTGTTCATCACAACGAGCCGCCATGAGGTTCTGCAAGCCCGGATCAACAGCTCGATCATCGCGGCACTTGACGTATAGCGAAGCGACCTCTGACCTGGCCGACGTACGCTTCGTACGAAAACTCGCGAGAGTTTGTGTACTGAGATTGCTCGTCGCCCAAAGTTGGGTATGGGAGTCGCACTGTCCATAAAGAGCAGGCACCGCTCGCTCGCGGTTGAGACGCAAGTAGTCCCCGTCAACTTCTATGGCGTCGTCGAGTTCAGTTCGAACTCTCACTGCCCTCGAGGCGTCACTAGCACTCTCGCCCCGTAAAGGAACGAGGGCTGCGATGTACACCATCCGTTCGAGACCCCCGATATTCGAGGCGGCTTCACTGATTACCGCTCCGCCGTAACTATGACCGACGAGCGTGACTCGTCCGAGATCCCCAACCACGTCGATGAGGTGCAGCGCATCGTCGATCAAATTGGTTGATCCTGGTGCGTTGAAGCGACTGGAAGGAAGGTCGACACTTCGCCACGCAATTCCTCGAGCGTCGAAGGACGCCGCCACGTCACGCCAACACCATGCACCGCTCCAGGCGCCGTGGACGAGCACGAATGTTGAATTTTCCATGTCGATCTCGACTTTCTAGGGAGAGGCTAGGTCGGCTCTTCCCTAGAATGTCGTCATGGCCCGCCCATTTGATGTGAAATCCGTAGAAGCCAAATGGCAGAACCGTTGGATGGAAGAGGGCACGTACCAAGTCGAGAACGACGATCCCCGTGAGCGCTATTACGCAATGTGCATGTACCCCTATCCTTCTGGCCCCGCCCACCAGGGCCACGTGCGCAACTACACCTTTGGTGACCTCGTCGTTCGCTATCAGACGATGCTTGGAAAAGCCGTCCTTTCGCCCATTGGTTTTGACTCATTCGGGCTTCCCGCCGAGAACGCGGCCATTAAGGCAGGTAGTCATCCGCGGATCTTCACTGAGGAGCGAATGAAGGAATTAAGTTCCTCGTTGCGTCGATTGGGAGCGGTCTATGACTGGCGGCGCGAGGTGTACAGCCACGACCCTGAGTACATGAAGTGGTCCCAGAGTTTCTTTCTCGCCCTGTGGAACGCTGGCCTCGCCTATCGGGCTGAGGCTCCCGTCAACTGGTGTCCAGGCTGTATGACCGTCTTGGCCAATGAACAGGTCCACGCTGACGGTACGTGTGATCGCTCGGGTGACATCGTCATTCGAAAAAATCTCGAACAGTGGTTCTTTAAGATCACCGCCTACGCCGATGAACTCCTCGAGGGACTCGATGCGCTTGACTGGCCCGAGCGAGTAAAGACAATGCAGCGAAATTGGATTGGGCGCTCCGAAGGCGTGGAGTTCGACCTTGCCCTCGCCGTTGATCCGTCCACTTCGATCCGAGTCTTCACTACTCGACCCGACACCGGTTTTGGCGTCACCTACGCCGTGGTCGCTCCAGAACATCCCTTGCTCGACCGATTGACGACCGATAACGAGCGAAGCAGAGTGAACGAACTGGTTGAACGAGCCACGAGCGAGAGTGACTTAGAGCGCACGATGTCTTCTGAGGCGGGACCGGGGCTCGAGAAGCGAGGGGCGTTCACGGGAAGTTTTGTGATCAATCCCTTCACCAACGAGCAGGTGCCGGTCTACGTCGCAGACTACGTGCTCGGAAATTACGGCACGGGTGCGATCATGGCCGTTCCCGCCGAGGACGAGCGCGACTTCGCCTTCGCCACGGCGCACGGCTTGCCCATCGTGAGAACGATTGAACCCCCACAAGGATTCGAGGGGGGCGCGTACTCGGGAGACGGCGTGCACATCAATTCAGGGTTCCTCGATGGACTGAGCGTGGAAGTCGCCAAGAAGAAGGCCGGCGAATTCCTCGCCAGTCATGCCAACGGCGTAGCGAAGGTCAATTACCGGTTGCGAGACTGGCTCGTCTCGCGTCAACGCTTCTGGGGTTGTCCGATTCCCATCATCTATTGCGACGATGATGGCATGGTCGCGGTGCCCTTTGATCAATTGCCCGTGCTCGCTCCCGATGACGTCACGATGGATAAGAGTGGACAATCACCACTCGCCACGCACGATGAGTTTCGAAACACGACGTGTCCAAACTGTGGCAAACCCCGCTCGACCGTGAGACTGACACGATGGACACCTTCACTGATTCGTCGTGGTACTACTTACGGTTCGCCGATCCCTCTCCCCCAATCAAGCCTTCGATCCGGTTCAAGCGGGCGAATGGATGCCCGTCGACCAGTACATCGGCGGCGTGGAGCACGCGATTCTCCACCTTTTATACGCGCGCTTTTACTTAAGGGCACTCATCGACATGGGTATTGCTCCGGGTCTGTCGCGAGAACCGTTCGCTCGACTCTTCAGTCAGGGAATGTTGCGCATCGACGGCGCGAAGATGTCCAAGTCCAAAGGGAACCAAATTGCCCCGGAGAAGTACTACGAGACCGTCGGTGCCGACGGACTTCGACTCTTCCATCTCTTTGCCGGTCCCCCCATTGATGACGTGGACTGGACCAGTCAAACTGAAGAGATCATCGAAGGTTGTGGTCGATTCCTCGACCGGTTGTATCGACTCTGCGAGTATGACGAGGTCAACTTTCGAGACGTCGCCGACGAGCGTGATCTCGAGATTCGACGAAGCGTCCATCGCGCCGTCGCGACCGTGACGGACTGCTTCGAGCGCTGGATGTACAACATTGCGGTCGCCGAAGTCATGCAGCTCTTAAATGTCGTGTCCAAACAGGCGCGAAGTGACGAAGGAATTGATCGTACAACGCTCGACGAAGCTCTCGACGCAATGTTGAAATTACTCGCGCCCATGGCTCCACACATCAGTGCCGAGATATGGGAGATGCGCCATTCCGGCGAACCACCAGTTCACGCCCAACAATGGCCGGTCGCCGACGCCGAGTTGTTGACCAACGCGACAGTGACGATGATCGTGCAAGTCAATGGCAAGGTGCGCGCTCGTTTGGAGGTCGATCCGAAGCTGAGTGAAAAAGAGGCGCACGATATGGCACTCGCCGATGATTCAGTCAAACGAGCATTGGGTTCGTCAGTCATTCAGCGTGTGGTGTCTCGACCGCCGCGCTTGGTGAACATCATCACCTAATGGCCCGTCATTCGTCGACCTACCCGAGCGTCACCGTCGAACCTCCGCGCTTTGACCGGCCCGAAGTTGAGATTCGATCCTCGGCGCGGCGAAAGAAGACCGGGAGTGCGCACTGGTCGGGTAGCCGTATCGTGGTACAAATTCCCGCTCGCTTACGTGGTCGCGAGCGAGTGACCTTCGTTGACGAGCTGGTGGAACGACTTTTGACCCAGCGTCCCCAAATGCCGCGAGCGACGCGTCGCTCGAAGAGCGGGCGGGTGTTCTGGCCGAGCTCTACAACGACTCGGTGATGCCAATTCAGTGCGCTGGGTGAGTAATCAACGCGCGCGCTGGGCGTCGTGTTCACCGGCCACCCGTGAGATACGGATTTCGAGTCGCCTACGACAATGTCCCGAGTGGGTGATTGACGCGGTGCTCGTGCACGAACTCGCCCACCTGCAAGAGGCCGACCATTCCGCTCGGTTCTACGAGATCGCGAGTCGCCACCTCGACAGAGCGAATGTGAGCAATTCCTCGACGGGTACGCCCTCGGGCTCGGCATGCGAGTCGAGGAAGGCGACGTCGACGAAGCTCCTCCGCTCGACTGACTAGGCGAGACCAAGTTGGGCCTTAATGTCGGGCGGTACAAAATTGTTCTCACTGGTGGTTTCTGCTTCGACCGATTCCACGGGTCGATCCGCCACTTCTTGGGGGTCACGCTGTCCAGTCGTCACGAAATCGCCAACGACGTGAAAGAGTTCGCTCTCGGAGGCGTTAGAGATTTCTCGATCTAAACCACTCCCACATTAATTGGCCATCCGGTCAAGTTGAACCCCGTGACATCGGCCCGGAAATTAATGAGGGTGACATCAATCCCGAGAGGAGCGAGTTCTGCGCGCATTGACTTTCCCATCGCTTCGAGCGCGAACTTGGTCATCGAATAGGGACCGAACGCCGGCGCGGCGAGCACACCGGCGATCGAGGACATGATGATGATCCGACCTCGACGCTTGGCACCATCGTCGAAAGAACGGGTTGGGTGACGCGCAACGTGCCAAACACGTTCACCTGGAACAAGCGACGAACGCGGTCGAGTGGGACGTCGGCGAGAGGACCGGTTTCACCGGCTCCCGCGTTGTTTACGAGCACGTCGATGTCGAGTTCGAGGACTTTCTCGACGTCGGTAGTGGTGGAATCGAGCTTCTCGACGCTGAACTCGGGATGTTCACCTCGAAGCAAATTCGCCTGCTCTTCGGTCTCGGTGGTTGCGATGACGTGATGGCCCCAAGCAGCGAGACTCGTGCGACAATTTCCCAAAACCCGAACCCGCGCCGGTGATAAAGAACGTTCTTGCTCATGGATGAACGTTAGACCCGGACTAGTTCGCTTCGCCGCGCAAGAAACGCTCGAGCTCGGCGGCGAGTTCGTCACCGCTTGGGAGTTCCTCGCCGAGCGACGTCCCTCGACCTCGTCGGCGGCCTCTTCGAGTTGTTCGACCATGGAGGAGTGTTCGGGATTGTTGGTAACGAGATCGTCCACTCGCTGACGCGCCTCGTCGGCCGAGGCGCGTAGGTGACTCGCGTCGAGGGTCAGCCCCGCGATGCGCGCGAGTCCATCGATCAGCGCCGCCGAGGCTTGTGGATACGGCATGGATGCAACGTAGTGGGGAACCCTCGCCCACAAGGTCACGATGTCCATGTCAACTTCGGCGAAACCGAGTTCGAGTGCCGCACTGATGCCCGCGGGGACCTCGAGTTCGCCCGTCACCGTGCCCACGAGAGGCAACAGGTGCGCACTCGCCTCGGGTGCGGTTCCGATCACGCGCACCGGGCGTGTGTGCGGTGTCGGCGCGGGGAACGCACCCAGGCCAACGACGAGTCGCACGTCGAATCGGCCCGCGGCATCGGTGACGACGTCGATGAAATCACTCCAGTGAAAGTCAGGTTCGGGGCCAACGAGAAAGAGGATGTCAGCGCCATCGCCGTCGTGGCCGTAGCGCAGTTGGATCTCGGGCCACGTGAGTTCGGTGGTGATGCCGTTGACGATGCGAGCGAGCGGCCGACGTGCGCGCTGGTCAATGAAGTATTCGGTATCGAAGGTTGCTAAGACCTCCGTGTTAATGGTGCTGAGCAGGGTCGAGATCGCGGTGCTCGCGCCAGTCCGGCGTCAATCCACCCTTCGAGGCTCACCACGAGACGGGCTCGCTCAACTCGGGGTCGGCGAGATAGATAATCCGGTCGTAGATTTACTCGTCCATCTAGTTCTTCTCCAAAGTATCCAGAGCAGTCTCGGTGAGCATTGCGATATGAGTCGGGAATTCGGCGACGCTGCCCTGATCGCCCGCGGTGGCCCCGGCGCTGTAGCGCGCGAACACCCCTTGCAGGATACAAGCCAGTTTCCAGTAGCCGAACGCCTGATAGTACGCGACGTGACTGACATCGAGCGAAGAGTGCGCCGCGTACGCTTCGAGGACTTGGCTGCGACTGGCGAAGCCCGGCGCGGTCGTTGGTGCAGCACCCAAGAGTGCGGCGGTGGCGTCACGTCGCTCACCCAGTAGACGAGCAACAATCCCAAGTCCGCAATCGGGTCACCCAAGGTGCAGATTTCCCAGTCGAGGATTGCTCGCACTTCGCCGTGCGCGTCGAGCACCGTATTGTCGAGTCGATAGTCGCCGTGCACTACCGACACTCGTTGTTGGCTGGGAATGGAAGTTGCGAGTTTGTCGGCGACGGCCTCGACAATGCCGTTGTGATCAACGCCCTCGACGCTCATCTGTTCGTATTGGGTGCGCCATCGACGGAGTTGTCGTTGGATATAACCACCATGTTTCGCCAAGTCGCCGAGTCCGGCTTCGTTAACGTCGACGTCGTGCAGCTGGGCGAGGGTGCGAGCGAGATGCTCGCCGATCACGCGCCTCGTTTCTAAGTCAAAGCAGTCCTCGGCGCCTTGGCGATCGCGCAAGATGGCCCCATCGACGAATTCCATGACGTAGAACGGACGTTCGTTGACGGACTCGTCGGTGCAGAGCCCGAGAGGGGTCGCGATTCGGGATTCCCAAGGATGCCGTGCCGAGATCACGGTGAACTCACGCACCATGTCGTGGGCGGTGGGAAGCACGTGACTCGTCGGGGGACGTCGCAACGCGAAACGTCGCCCTGCTTTTTCGTCGCTCACCTCAAAGGTGAGGTTCGAGCGTCCGCCGGCGATGAGATCGAACGAGAGTGTTCCGACGGCACCAACGTGTTCGTGCATCCAGCGCGAGACCTCGGCGCGATGTATTCCCACGACGTCGATATCCATGATTTCTGAGGCTAACAGTGCATCGTGCCCACTCCTTTGCAAGGGCGTCGACGTTAGGCTGGCCGTCGTGGATCGGCCGAATCACTCAATTTCCCTGAATTCTTACTGGGTCCGTGGTGAATTGAGGAGACGTGTGTCGACCCGTCAGCCAAGAGAAACGCGCGAGTGATTACTCATCGCTTCGGCGCACCCGTGATGCTCAAACTGGGGACCAACTCATATGACCTAAGGACGCGTGCCCTCGTGATGGGCATCTTGAATCGAACGAAGGACTCCTTTTACGCGCCGGCAGCGACGTTCGAATTGGACGCGTTATTTGCCCGCGCCGATCAACTCGTCGCTGATGGCGCTGATCTCTTGGACGTGGGTGGGGTGAAGGCCGAGACCAGGCGATCACGTATCCGAAGCCGAAGAGCTTGATCGGGTCGTTGGGGTCGTGGGCGAGACTTCGACGTCGATTTGACGTGCCGCTTAGCATCGACACCTGGCGCGCTTCGGTGGCGAAGGCTTGCTTCGAGGAGGGCGCCTGCGTGGGCAATGACATCAGTGGCTTCGCCGATCCCTCGTATCTCGAGGTCGCGGCGAAG
>CAWICL010000007.1:0-14089 GCA_963834545.1 uncultured Acidimicrobiaceae bacterium
GTCGCTCGGTCCGCCTCCTCGCAAGACGTCCACCGACTGATTGACCTCGAGGGCATTACCGACCGCACGACCGAGGGGTTGATTCATTGAAGTCAACTGAGCGACGGTTGCGACGCCATGACTCTCACCCAACATCACCATGGTTCGAGCAGTTTCGCGCGCCCTTTCAATTGTTTTGATGAACGCGCCGCGACCGACTTTCACGTCGAGGACGAGGGCTTGCGTGCCTTCAGCGATCTTCTTGGACATGATTGACGAAGAGATGAGTGGGATTGATTCGACGGTGCCAGTCACGTCGCGAAGTGCGTAAAGTCGCCGGTCAATCGGTGCGAGTCCCATTCCCGCAGCGCACACGACGGCTCCGACCGACTCGAGTTGGGCTCGCATTTCGTTGTTAGTGAGTGTCGCGCGCCATCCAGGAATGGATTCGAGTTTGTCCAGGGTCCCCCCGGTGTGGCCAAGACCCCGACCCGACAGTTGTGGAACCGCCGCACCGCACGCGGCCACCAAGGGAGCGAGGATCAGCGAGATTGTCGCCAACTCCACCCGTTGAGTGCTTGTCGACCGTGGGTCGAGACAGTCCTCGAAGGTCGAGGGTCTCGCCGGAGTGAATCATGCGGTCAGTCCACGTGAGGAGCTCTCGTAAAGAGAGGCCTTGAAAGTAGATCGCCATGAGCAGCGCGGACATCTGCTCTTCAGCGACTCGCGAGTCTTGGTAGGCGTCGAGCATCCACGTGATTGCATCGTCACTCAGTTCGCCACCATTTCGCTTCGTGGTGATGACGTCGATGGCTGAGAACGTGCTCACTGGTCTTTTCGTAGGTCGAGATCGCTCGGACCGAACGCATCGGGGAGAAGCTCATGGAGATGGCGCGGTTCGATCCCCTCGCCAGCGTCGACGAGAAGTCCGCCTCCACCGTGTTCGAAGAGAAGCTGACGACATCGTCCACAGGGGGCAATGGGCTCGGAGTCGCCACCCACAATGGTTACACCGGCCAGACGGCCGCCGCCTTGACGAATGAGATCGCTCACGAGCGAGCACTCTGCGCAAAGTGTGAGGCCGTAGCTCGCGTTCTCGACGTTGGCACCTTCGACCACCCGACCGTCGGTCGTGTAACCAGCCGCTCCAACACGCACGTGCGAATAGGGACTATAGGAAGTTGCGGCGGCGTGGATTGCTCTTTGCGCGAAGTTCAACCCACGGAATCTCACTTAAGGAACTCACGGTCAAACAGTACACTTCGCTGTGCGTGGATAATTTCTTGAGACAATTCGTCGTTGTGAGCGATGAGGTAGCAACGGCCCTTCATGAAGGTCGTGGCGTCGTAGCGCTCGAGACCACCATTGTGGTTCACGGACTTCCCGCACCAATCAACCTCGAGGTGGCTACCCAATGCGCGGACGTGGTTCGTCGTGAAGGTTCGGTTCCCGCAACAATTGGCGTGTTGGGTGGCAAGGTCGTCGTTGGACTGAGCGACGACGAACTCGAGGAGCTTGCGGCACCGCAGCGGCAAGCGGCGAAACTCTCTACTCGCGACATTGGTCCGGCCCTCGCGAATCACGTCGATGGTGCGACCACGGTGGCGGGAACAATTGCGGTGGCCCGCACGTTAGGCATGGAGGTGATGGCGACGGGTGGACTGGGCGGCGTGCATCGCGGGGCCCAACAATCATTTGACGAATCGGCTGATCTCACGGCCCTCGCTCGGACTTCAATCGTCGTCGTCGCTTCGGGTGTCAAGTCAATCTTGGACATCGGAGCGACGCTCGAACGTCTCGATTCACTTGGTGTTGCCGTCGTCGGATACGGCACGAATAGGTTTCCCGGCTTCTATCGTCGTGATTCTGGCTTCGCTCTTGATTGGATGGTTGCGAGTCCGAGCCAAGCGGCACGTGCTTTTCGCGTCCACCAAGGCTTTTCGCCGACGGGCATGCTGGTGGCGAATCCCATTGAAGAGAAGCAACAACTCGACGCCACGCTCCACGATGAGGCGTTGGCCAGCGCCCTTGCGAAAGCCGAAGAATTGGGGGTTACCGGCAAGGACGTGACGCCCGTGCTGTTGAGCGAGTTCGCTCGATTCACCGCGGGATCAAGCGTCCAGGCCAATCGGGCACTCGTCATTTCCAACGCCTCGCTTGCCTCGCAAATGGCTAGCCAGATGGCTATGGTGCACGAATGAATCAGAAGCGAGTGGTGATCGTGGGTGACGCGATGATTGACGTTGCCGTTCGGGCCTTGGAACTGGTCAATCTCTCATCAGACACCTCAGCGAAGATCCTCATGGGTCGTGGTGGTTCGGCGGCGAATATTGCGGTCGAAGTTGCTCTCAATCACCACGTCTCGTTCGTGGGGGTCATTGGTGACGACTCGGCGGGTGACGTCTTCCAGCGAGATCTTCGAGAGGCCGACGTCACGCCGCTCGTGACGACCATGCCCGGTTCGACCGGCGTCGTGGTTGCGTTCGTGAATGACCGGGGTCAGCGCGCAATGTTGACGGACCGCGGCGTCAATCCGCGTTTGAGCGCCGACGTCATTCAGCGAGGCCTCGAGGGAAACTTTGACCACTTGCACGTCTCGGGCTACACCGTTTTGGATCAGCGGCACCCGCAAAGTTGCAACAGAGGCGATTTGGTTGGCTCACGAGCGCGGCGCTTCAGTTTCGGTTGACGTCTGTTCGGTGGGACGACTGCGCGCCATCGGTCCAAAGAAGTTCCTGAAGGCGATTGGGCCGTGTCGATGTTGTTCGCGAACGAGGAAGAGGCGAAAGCCCTCTCGGGCGAGAACGACATCCGAAACGCACTGAAGTTTCTTCAAGAGCGCTCCCGTGAAGTGGTCGTGACCCTCGGTAGAGGGGGAGCCATTGCCTCGTGTGAGGGCGAGATCGTGCGCAAGCCGTCGCGCAACGTCGAAGTCGTCGATACGACGGGTGCGGGTGACGCCGCGACGGGTGTTTATCTTTCAAAGCGGCTCGGAGGTCGCAGTTGCAATCAGTCGCTCGAACTCGCCATGAGCCGCGCCGCTCAGGTCGTACGCCGCATGGGAACGCGGGCCTAAATTCTCAACTCGTCAGCGATCGACCCCGCACTGACCAGTTGTTCGTTGGCCATTGGCGAACGATGATCAGTGACGCTGGAAGGGAACACCGTCTGCCGCGGGCGGTCGGATTCGTCCCACGAGACCCGACACCACCGCGATCGTGATGAGATACGGCAATGCGGTGATGAACTGTTGTGGAATCACCAACTGACTGAGGTAGAGGTTGAGGTTGGCGCTGAGCGCGATCGTGAAACCGAAGAGCAGAGAGGCCATCAACGCGCCGTAGGGTCGCCAGCGTCCAAAAATCATGATGGCGAGCGCGATGTAGCCATAGCCAGCCGTCATGCCGTAGGTGAAGGGTGACCCCGGACCGAGCGTGAAGCCAGCTCCTCCCACGCCCGCGATGAACCCTCCCAGGATCACCGCGCCGTAACGAATGTGGACCACGTTGATGCCCACGGTCTCCGAGGCGATCGGCTTTTCGCCAACGGAGCGCACCCGTAGTCCCCAGCGCGTTCGAAAGAGGGCGAAGTTCGCAATGATGACGGCTGCGAAGCCGAGAAAGACGAGCACGTTCTGATCGAAGAGAACCGGTCCGATGAGGGGAATATGCGAAAGTCCCGGAATGGCCCAGACGGGCAGCCCGTAGGAACCGTCGAGGTTTTGGTGAACGTCGAGGACTTGCGTGGTCAAGAATTGTGACATCGCGGTGCAAAAAGCCACGATCACGACGCCAACGATGATTTGATTCGCTTGGTAGCGAAGAGCCATGACCGCGAGAATCCAACCGAAGAACGCACCAAAAATTCCCGCGAGCAAGAGTGCAAACGTCATCGAGATACCCGATCCACGAAACGCGCTGGCAAAGACGATTGACGAGAGTGCTCCGGCCATGAACTGACCCTCGATGGCGATGTTGACAACTCCCGAGCGCTCGCACAATGTGCCCGATAAGGAGCCAAACATCAAGAATGTTGAAACGGCAACGGCACTGGCCAAGATGCTCGTCAACTGCAGTGGGAGGCTACCGCGCGCGACCCAGATGAGGAAGCCCAGCAAAAAGATCAGCAGACCGGCGTACAAGATCCCCGACGAGCTTCGGTCGAACCGCTTCCACGCCATGATGGCGCCTACCGCAATGCTGACGATTCCAAAGAGGTAGCCCGTAAGAGCGACGGGAACGCTCATCGTTCGCAATTGGCCGTGGTGATTGATGCCCCACCAGAGCAGCACCGGCCATAAGAACAGATAGGCGCCGACGAGAGCGCTGAGGACGCGGGCTCCACGCACGGCCTTGAACAAGCGATCGACGCGTGCCAGCAGCATCGGACGAGCGACGACCACAATGATCGCGGCACCAAGAATCAGAAGCACGAACTTCCACAAGATCGACACGACCGGCCACACGGTCGCGGTGTTGTAACCGAATTGAATCGTCGTGTGTAACTTTGACTCCGTCGATCCGTACCAGAGAATCTCGAGGACACCCATGGCACACAAGGTGATCCCGTAGGCGAGGGACCGCGTGCGCGAGATGGTTCGAAGATTGTTGAGAGTGACGATTTCGCGTGAATCGGTGCTCATCAGATCCAACCTCCCGTGGTGGTGTTGCTAACGAGACGAGCCCCGTCACGCAGATGGAAGACTTCGACGATCAAGGCCGGGGTGGCGACGCAAAAGACAACCACTGCTTGGATGACGTCGGCCAGAGAAAATTGGATGTTGGTGGGTGTGAACGCTTGCATCGCTTCACCGCCGGAGAACATGGCACCGAAGAAGATCGCAGCGAAAAAGACTCCCCATGGTTTGTTTCGACCCAACAGCGCCACGGTGATGGCGTCAAATCCGTAGGATCCACCAAAATTGGGCGTGACGAAATGGTCAACACCCGTGAGCTCTAACATCCCCGCGAGACCGAGCAGGCCTCCGGCAATCGCGAGGCAGATGATGATGGAACGTCGAGAAAAGATACCGGCGACTCGCGACGCATCGGGATTCTGACCCACCATCAAGAGCTCGAACCCAGTCTTCGAGCGATTGAAGAACCATTGGACCGCGATAACGGCGACGACGGCGATGACGAATCCGACGTTGAGCAGTAACGAAGAATTGAGGTGCGAGAAGAAATACGGGAGTTGACCGGTCACACCGACTGCCTTGGAGGCCCCGTCGAGGACGCCAGGCCGAGCGAAGAGCGGTCGAATGAGCAGATATCCGAGGACCGCGATCATCGTGTAATTGCTCATCATGGTCACAATGACCTCGTGCGCGCCGGTATAGGCCTTGAGCACTCCCGCGAATCCCGCGAGCGACCGCTCCTCCGGCAATCGCGGCGAGCATCTCCAAGGGAACCTGGAGCATCGGCGTCAGGTGAAGTGAGAAACCGACGAGCAGCGCGAGCACGCCTCCGAGAATGACCTGGCCCTGGCCACCGATGTTGAAAAGCGAACTGCGAAATCCAATGGCGAGTCCGAGACCGGCGACGATGAGGGGAGTGGCGTAGGTGAGCGTGGAAGACATGGGAGAGAGGACATTGCCCACGTTTGCCTTCGTCGGGTCATCAATCAACATGCGCAATGCGTGAAAGTTGACGACCGCTCCTTGGAAGAGTTGTTCGTAGGCGAACCAGACTGTATTGAAACTGCTCGCGATCGTGCCGCCCGGATGCGAGAAGAAGTGCGACCACGAAGTCAACAGCGTTGGTTGGGTGACGATGATCATGATGCCACCGAAGCAAAGTCCCACGAAAAGGGCAAGTACGAGAACGATGAACATGTTGGCCTGGCGTACGCGCAGCGCCAATCGTAAAAGCGCGCCAATACGCGGCGGTTGGGTCATCGTCGTCGTCACGACGCCACCTCCTTGACACCGGCGCCAGCCATGAGCAGGCCGAACTCCTCGCGACTCGTCGTTGGGGCGACGATGGCTTGGATCTCGCCGTCGTAGAGCACGGCGACGCGGTCTCCGAGTGCGACTACCTCGTCGAGTTCACTCGAGACGATGATGACAGCAACACCGGTGTCGCGAATATCGACAATCTGGCGATGCATGAACTCAATGGAACCAACATCAAGTCCGCGCGTTGGTTGCGAACAGATCAGGATCTTGAGTTCGCGCGAGAGCTCGCGTGCCATCACGACCTTTTGCTGATTGCCCCCCGAAAGCGCGCCGACGGGCGCCTCCTCACTCTGGGAGCGAATGTCGAACGACTCGCGTAAGCGAGCACCGTTGGCTTTGATCGCCTTCAGGTTGCGTCCAAATCGGCGCCGAAACCGGGGTCATCGAGCTGGTCGAGCACCAGATTGTCTGAAATCGACAGGCTCGGGATGAGTCCGTAGCGCTGACGATCCTCGGGTACGTGGCCAACGCCCGCGTCTAAGAACCGGCGAACACTCTGTTTGTCGAGGTTGACGCCATTGATCAGGATTTCTCCCGATGAGGGGTGGCGCATGCCCGTTAAGGCCTCGACGAGTTCGGTCTGTCCATTCCCCTGCACGCCGGCAACAGCGAGAATTTCCCCGGCTCGAACGTCGAAGGAAACGTTCTTCACACTGGTCAGTCCCCGCGCGTCTTCGACGTAGAGATTTCGTACCTCTAACGCCACGTCGCCGGGTGCCGCGGGACTCTTTTGAACAATGAAGTTGACGTCGCGTCCGACCATCATCGAAGCGAGACCGCGCTCGTCGGTCTCGGCGGGCGTCGTTACACCAACGACCTCGCCAAGCGCATGACCGTGATGACGTCGGCGAGTGCCAGAACTTCACGCAGTTTGTGCGTGATGAAAATGATTGACTTCCGCTTTGTTTAAGCGACCGCAAGATAATCATGAAGGCGTCGGTTTCTTGAGGTGTCAACACTGCAGTTGGCTCGTCCAGGATCAATATGGATGCATCGTGGCTGAGCGCTTTGAGGATCTCCACGCGCTGTTGAGCGCCGATTGGCAAATTCTCGACGGTCGCCTGGGGGTCATCGATCTCGAACCCGTATTCGTTCGCGAGCTCAAGCAGCCGTGCGGTGGCCGCCTTGTAATCAATCACCGGCCAAGGCTTGACGGGCTCGGAACCGAGGATCACATTATCGGCCACGCTGAAAACCGGGATGAGCATGAAATGTTGATGCACCATTCCGATGCCGTGATTGACCGCGTCCTTTGGATCGACGATTTTGACCTCTTGGTCGTCAATCAGTATCTGTCCCTCGTCGGGAGTGATCAGTCCGTAGAGGATGTTCATCAGGGTTGATTTCCCTGCCCCGTTCTCACCCAGCAGACAGTGGATCTCGCCTGGATTCACTACGAGATTCACGTTGCTGTTTGCGGTGAGCGAGCCGAACTTCTTGGTGATCGCGCGTAACTCAAGTTTCATTGCTAAATCCGTCGTCAGTCATTAAGAAACTATGAGGGGCTGAGCCGTGTGGCTCAGCCCCTCATAGTTCGAGTTACAACTTGGAACTATGAATTCCCGCCGACCGGCACCTTGATGGTGCCGCTCTCAATACCCTTGGCGATCTGGGCAACGCCCGCAATCACTGCCTTGGGAAGCTGCTCGGCCATCGCGCCCTCGGGAGTCTTGAACGAATGCAGCGCCACCGTTGGCCAGGGTGCCAATGTAGTCACCGCCAGCGAATGAACCGCTCGCTTGCTCCAACACCGCGGCCTTCACCGAAGCGGTGACACCCTTGGTGACCGAGTTCAGGAACAAGTTGCAGTCGGGGGCGTCTGAAATGCAACCGTCAGTGTCAACCCATTCGACGTTCGCCTTCAGCTTGTGCGCGGCGTTCCAGGTACGCACCGCTGAGGTGGTGCCGAGTCCGTCGCTACCGGCGACCGGGAACACCGTGGTCGCTCCTTGTGAAAGGAAGGCGACGGTGTCGGTGCGCGCAGTGGCGGTGTCAGTGAAGCTACCAATGAAGGTGCCCTTCTGGGTTACTTCGCTCCAACCGAGAACCTGCACCTTGTGCTTGGGCTTCGCCTCGTTGTTGTAGAACATGACACCGTCGTAGAAGCCGTCCATGTAGTCAGTGACCGAGGAGAACTGCTCACCACCGTAGGTGGCGACCTTTGGATTCTTCGGGTTCTTCAAAGCAGCGTAGGCCGCAGCCTCAAAACCACCTAAGAAGGCATCTTGCTGGGTCTCGTAGGTGAGTCCCAAGATGTTGTTTCCAGGAGCCGTTCCGGTCGCGGGTGGCACCGCGATGCCGTCGTCGCCAGGACTGGTGTCACCATTGTCAACTTGTGCGAAGTGAAACGTCGGGTTGGCAACCGCTGCGTTCCACGTCGCGTCGGACATCAAGAAGCCGACCGTGATGATGATGTCGCACTTTTGAGCCACCAGCGAAGCGATCTCCGCGTCGTAGTTCGATTCTGTTCCATTCGATGGCGTCGAGATGACCGACGTCACGATGTTGGGACTTACCTTGGCGGCCTCTTGGAGACCCAGGTACGCCGAAGCGTTGAACGACTTGTCGTTGATACCACCAGTGTCGGTGACCTCGCACGCCAGAGTCTTGTTATAGGTCGTGTGGGCCACCTTGGTTGATGCACCCGCCGAGACTGCCGTGCACGATAGCGCGAGCACGACGAGACCTATGGTCGGTGCCAGACGACGAACGCCTAGGAACTTCATTCCTCTATTCATTGCTTCCCTCCGGAAATTCGATTAGCCGGTTCGCGATAAAACCTCAAGTTTTTATGCTTACCGGTTGGTTAGTGATTTTGACACTAGCCGAAGCCCCCGAATTCAACTTGGGTTCTGATTACGCCGGCGTTAAGTGTTTTTCAGCGCAGGTGGGCCATCGAAATACGACCAATATGGTCAAGGTTTGACCGCGACGACGACCTTCTTTGGCACGAAGAAACTTGCCACGAGAGCAATGAGCGTGATGAGAGCAGAGATCTGAAAGACGTGCTCGTACCCGCCGACCAGTGCGAGGGCTGATTGAGGATTGGCGAATGTTCGGCTGCGATCCGCTGCAACGGTGGCAAGTATCGCGAGCGCCAGCGAACCACCAACCTGGCGAGACGTGTTGAGAACTCCGGACGCGAGTCCGGCGTCGGCTCGGTCAACGCTCGACGTGGCCGCGTTGGCGAGTGGTGAGAACAACAGACCCATCGCGAAAGCACAAAGTATCGCGGGTACGAAGACCGACCCCCAATACGAACTATCCACCTTGATGAGAGAAATCCAGAGGAAACCGAGGGTCGCGATAGAAGTCCCAGTCCCGAGAATGGGTCGAGCTCCGGTCTTGGTCATGATGCGTGAACTCAACTGGGCGCCCGCGATGATTCCCAGCGCCATGGGTAGGAACGCGAATCCCGCCTTCACCGGTCCGTAGTGCAAGATCGTTTGGAAGTAGTAGGTGAGGAAGTACCACATCGCAAAGAATGCCCCCCCTACTAAGAACATGACGATGTTCGCTGAGGAGAGCGCCCTTGACTTAAAGATCCGAAAGGGCACCAAGGGATGTGAAGCGACATTCGACTCCCAAAACAGGAACGCGATGAGGGCAACGGCACCACCAATGAACCACGAAAGCGTGAACGTCGAGCCCCAACCGCGCGTCGTGGTGTTGACGACTCCATAAATGATCGAAGCAAGCGCACCCGTGATAAGTACCGCGCCCGTGACGTCCAACTTCACTTCCGCATCGCGGTTTCGAAGTTCTTGTAGGTACAACGCGGCAGCGACCGCGGCGAGAACTCCAATGGGGACATTGATGAAAAAGACCCATCGCCATGACGCGAGTCCGGTCAGGATTCCACCGAGGAGTCCACCGACCGCACCGCCGGCACCAGCGACCGCGCTCCAGGCACCTATTGCCTTGGGGAGGCGAGGTCCGTGAAAGGTGGTGACGATGATCGTGAGCGTGGCCGGGGAAAGTATCGCCCCGCCAATGCCCTGCACGGCTCGAATTGCAACCATCTGTGGGCCGGTCTGAGCGACGCCGGCCCCGATGCTCGCCAGAGTGAATATGACGATGCCGGTCATATAGACGCGGCGACGTCCGAATATGTCGGCTGCCCGACCGCCCAGGAGCAAGAATCCGGCGAACGTCAAGACGTAGGCGTTCACCACCCACTGGGCCGATGAGACGCTGAAGTGCAGGTCGTGACCCATTCGTGGAAGCGCAACGTTGACAATCGAGACATCAAGCACGACCATGAACTGGGCCAAGCACGCAATGGAGAGGATGATCCAATCGGGTGAATGGCGAACGGGGGTTTTGACGGGGCTGGACATGCGACGAGTGTAATGGGGACCGTTCGCAGGTTGTCGTTACTCGAAGACCGCCAATTTTGAGTAACACTGGGGGTGATGGCTGCACAATTCATTTTCACGATGCGCGACTTGCGTCGCTTTTACCCACCAGACCGAGAGGTGCTGAAGGGCATCAACCTCTCGTTCTATCCGGGTGCCAAGATCGGCGTCATTGGTGCGAACGGCTCAGGGAAGTCATCGTTGTTGCGAATCATGGCAGGGCTGGATGACGGCTTCACGGGCGAGGCCCGACTGACACCGGGATTCAGCGTTGGCTATCTTTCCCAAGAGCCGCAGCTCGATCCAACCAAAGATGTCGTTGGCAACGTGGCCGACGGCGTTGGTGAACAGCGTGATTTGCTCGCCCGCTTCAATGAAGTGTGCGCTGCCTTCGCCGAACCCGACGCAGACTTTGAATCTCTCCTCGCCGAGCAAGCTGTGTTGCAATCCAAGATCGACGCCGCCGGAGCGTGGGACCTCGAACGGACCCTCGAGATCGCGATGGACGCGCTTCGACTTCCACCACCTGACGCTGACGTCACCAAGCTGTCCGGGGGTGAACGCCGACGGGTCGCGCTCTGTCGGCTCCTCCTCTCCAAGCCCGATCTCTTGCTGCTTGACGAGCCGACGAACCATTTGGACGCCGAGTCAGTTGCTTGGCTCGAGCGGACGCTCCAGGATTACAGTGGCACCGTCGTTGCCATTACCCACGACCGATACTTCTTGGACAACGCGGCGTCGTGGATTCTCGAGCTCGATCGTGGCCACGGTATTCCCTGGGAGGGCAATTACTCATCGTGGCTCGAGCAAAAACAAGCTCGTCTCGCTTCTGAAGAGAAGGCTGACAAGGTTCGCCAAGCCGCGCTCGAGCGCGAGTTGGAGTGGATCAGGATGTCGCCCAGGGCCCGACAGAGCAAGGGCAAGGCGCGCCTCAGTGCCTTTAACGAACTCGTCGCCGAATCCGAAGCCGCCGAGCGGCGAGGTGACAAACTCGAGATCGCCATCCCACCGGGCCCGCGCCTCGGCGACGTGGTAGTGAACGCAGCAAACGTCACCAAAGGTTTTGACGACCGACTTCTCATCGAAGAGCTGACGTTCTTGTTGCCACCGGGTGGCATTGTTGGAGTGATTGGTCCGAACGGCGCTGGCAAGACCACCCTGTTCAAGATGATGCTCGGACTCGAGCAACCCGACTCGGGAACCATTGAGGTGGGCAGCACGGTTTGCTTTGCCTACGTCGATCAGAGTCGTGACAATCTTGATCCCGATGCCACGGTCTTTGACGAGATCAGTGAGGGTCAAGAACACATGGTGGTGGGTTCTCGCGAAATCCACGCCCGCGCGTACGTCGCGAGTTTCGGATTCAAGGGCAGCGACCAACAAAAGAAGGTCGGCGAGATCTCGGGGGGCGAAAGGAATCGTGTCCAGTTAGCCAAGGTGCTGCGCAGTGGCGGCAACGTCTTACTGCTGGATGAACCAACGAACGACCTTGACGTCGACACGCTTCGAGCGCTCGAGGACGGTCTCCTCGGCTTCCCGGGTTGCGCGGTCGTGATCAGTCACGATCGTTGGTTCCTCGACCGAATCGCCACCCACGTTCTGGCCTTTGAGGGTGACGCGGTCGTTCGATGGTTCGAAGGGAACTTCTCGGACTACGAAGTCGAGCGCCACAAACGTCTCGGTACCGATGCCGATCAACCCCATCGCCTTCGTTACAAGCCGCTAACTCGTTCTAGATCGACGAGGGCCGCGAAAGTCAAGTATTCGTTAGAAGTATTGTTCACGGCGTGAGCGAGAGCACTGATTACTCAACGTATCTGCGGATCAACGACCTTCTGAAGTTCAATTCCCCTCACCCAGGACGCCCCCGACGAATTGTTGTTCATCGTCGTTCACCAGGCCTATGAATTGTGGTTCAAGGTCATCATCGACGAATTGCGTCGGGCAGCACCGCGTTACACGAAAACAAGCCGTGGCTGGCGGTGTCGCATCTTCGACGAAGTGTCGCCATTGAGGATTTGTTGCT
The DNA here is from genome assembly GCA_963834545.1 of uncultured Acidimicrobiaceae bacterium. Lineage (GTDB taxonomy): Bacteria > Actinomycetota > Acidimicrobiia > Acidimicrobiales > RAAP-2 > RAAP-2. Next base: position 12,320 of record CAWICL010000007.1, read on the forward strand.
CGGGCATCTACGCGTCCTCGAATCCATGTCACCCGAAGGATTCCTCGAATTTCGTGATCCGCTCAACCCAGCGTCCGGGTTTCAGTCATTCCAGTTTCGAGCGATTGAGTTTCTGAGCGGTGCCGGTAAGAAGGCGATGCTGAGCTTTGAGTTGTTCGACGAGTCGCAGCGTAGCTGGCTAAGGACATCAGTGAGGCCCCAACGTCTGGACCGGCTTCGAACACTCGATGCGGCGAACCTTGGGCGCAGCAGAACGATGACTTGCTCGATGTGCTTCGAGCTTTGTATCTCAATCACCCGACTCCCGAGACAACGCGTTGCACGCCGTGGCCGAACTCTTGATGGATCACGACGGTCGCCTCGCGATGTGGCGCCATCAGCACATGATGATGGCGGGACGTCAAATCGGACGACGACCCGGAACCGGGGGCAGCGAAGGAATGGCGTACCTCGACACCACGATCACCCAGCGTCTCTACCCCCTGTTGTGGGAAGTGAGGTCGGTGCTTTGATACTTCGTGACGATTGTGAGGCGATGGACGACGTCGACGATCTACGCGATCTTCGAAGTGAATTCCGATTGAATGACGGGGAGATCTACCTCGATGGAAACTCACTTGGACCGTTGGTGAATCGTCCGTCGCCGCGTCGTCAGGTACATCGAAATCGAGTGGGCGAAGGGCACGTGCGTAGTTGGAACAACGCCGATTGGATGGTCGAACCGACACGAATCGGTGACAATTGGCTCCGTTCATAGGCGCACGCCCCGGTGAGGTCGTGGTCGCTGACACGTTGACGTTCTTGCTCGCGAAGTCGTCGTGCGGTTCCCTCGAATAGCGCCCGATCGACACGTCGTCATTGACCGACATCGCGAACTTTCACTCGGACATCTATATCGTCGAAGCGATGTGCGAACGAGCGGGACGTCACGTCAATCAAGACGATCGACACGAGACACGCTCGGACGCGAACTCAATGATGACGTCGCGCTGGTGAGTTGACCCAGGTGGACTACCGAACCGGCGAGTACTGGATATGGGGACATCACGCGCGAGTGCATGAAGTCGGGCGCGCTCATGCTCTGGGACTTCGCCCATTCGACCGGCGCCGTGCCACTCGACTCACCGCCGTGAACGTCGATTTCGCGGCCGGATGCGGCTACAAGTACTTGAAGGCGGGACCCGGGGCTCGCCGGCCTTCATGTACATCCGGGAACATGGCAAGGCGTACTGCGAAACCCGTTGCCCGGTTGGTTCGGTCACGCCCGGCCCTTCGACTTCGAACGCGACTACGAACCCGCCCCGGGAATGCAGGCCTTCGTCACTTCATCGCCATCGATCCTCGCGCTCGCCTCCCTGGACGGAGCGTTCGAGATTTGAAAAGACCACCATGGGACAAGTGCGGGTGAAGAGCTCGGCCCTCACCGACATGTTCATTGCCCTCGTCGAGGACCGCCTCCCCGGCCATTTCGAAATCGTCACGCCAAAGCAGCACGCCAAACGTGGAAGTCAAGTAGCATTGCGTCATCGCGATGGCTACGCGATCGTCCAAGCGCTCATCGAGCGCGGCGTGATCGGGGATTTTCGTGATCCCGACATCTGCCGCTTCGGCTTCACGCCGCTGTATCTACGTTTCGTCGACGTCTTTGACGCCGTCGAGCGACTCGTTGAAGTGATGCACTCTGAGATGTATAAGGAGTCGCGCTTCCGCGTTCAAAACGCGGTGACCTAGGTCACTGCGAAAAGACGATGGTCCGATTGCCAACGAGCG
>CAWICL010000008.1:0-16017 GCA_963834545.1 uncultured Acidimicrobiaceae bacterium
GTGGGTTCTGTGATCGGATGAGCGAGTGCAACATTGAGGCAAAGCCGTGCAGCGCATTCGTAACGACACCTTCTGATGTCTTGATGTCGGTCGAGAGTGCGAAGATGCGCGAAACGCGAGCGACATGCCGTCAAGCAAGACGAGCGGACGCTGATCAAAGTTCGGCTCAGCCAACGAATTCGCCCTTGAGGATCTGTTGGGCGATGTCGCGCATGCGCGTTGACCCGCATCCTGATTGTTGAATGACTTCAAAGGCCGCGGGTTCATCGAGCCCACGTTCGTGCATCAAGAATTCCTTGGCCTTCTGGACGATTTCGCGGGTCTCGATCTTGTCGTCGACGTTGGTCACTTCGGTGGCGTGCAGAGGTTCAAGGGAGAGAGGGTTCATGATCGCGGCGAGCTTGGCAGAATCTCGCTCGAGCGGAACGGCTTGACGAGATACGCAACGACGCCGGCGTCGCGCGCGCTTTCGATGAGCGCGCGCTGACTGAACGCCGTCAACAACACCACGACCGTGCCGGTATCTTTAATCTGACGAGCGACCTCGATGCCATCGAGCCCAGGCATCTTGATGTCGAGTAGCGCAAGATCGGGTTCGAGTTCGCGAATCATCGCGAGCGCGTCATCACCGCGCGCCGCCTCTCCCACCACGAGGTAACCGTCCGCTTCGAGGATCTCTTTCAAGTCGAGACGAATGATCGATTCATCATCAGCTATAACGACACGCTTATCCATTAAGTTCCTTCGGTTTCCATTCCCGCAACAATTCATCCCGCTCAGCCATCAATGTTCGCACTTCTTGAGAGCGCCGTTGCATTTCGGCGTTGGCGGCCGAGACGTGTCGAGAGCTCGTCATATTCTTGCTGCTGCAGTGGTGTCTCGGAGACCAGCGAGCGAATGCGAGCATCCTCCAGGGCGTCATTCCAGACCTGCACCTGTTCTTCAAGGATTCCAAGGCTTTCTCGAGCCGCCATCAACCGACGCTGGATGTCGGCCAAACGTCGCTCAATCTTTGGGGTCATGGCCTTGAGTGTAAATCGACCCCTAATCGAGTGTGAAGAGAATTCTCGCGTTTCCAAGTAATTCCTTACTGGGAGCGAGCCCGAAGCCACCCTCGAGTACCACGAAATCCTTGGCGACGTCGCGCGAGTGGCTCGCCACCTCGCCCAAGTCACTCGGCTCTTCGACACAGTGCTCAGCGAGGCAGCGGTTCACGCCGCGCGCGAGCGGTGACTCGAAGAATCCACCGAGGTAGGGGCGCAGTCCCTGGGCCTTCGCGCGTTCGATCATGGTGCGCGCGTTCGCGTAACCACCCACCCGAGCAGGTTTGATGCACACCATTTGAGCGGCGCCGTATCGAGTGATTTGATCGAGGTCACGTATGGTTCGCACGCCTTCGTCGAGACTCAGCGCAACGTCGCACTGCTCGGCCAGACGAGCGTGATCGACGAGATTGCCGGGCGCGAAGGGCTGTTCAATGGCGACGAGCTCGACGACGTCACGCAATTGACCAATGTGGCTGAGAACCACGTGGTCCTCCCCGGCACCACAGTTGTAATCGAGCAGCACAGGAACCGTTATCGCTTCGAGAGCTCGCAGCGTCTCGCGCTCGAGGGGTTGCGAGGAGATCTTCACGCGAACGCGCGTCGAGCCGGGTGCAACGTCAACCGGGCCACCGCTGACGACGGACACCCCGCTCAACAGTGGGGTGTCAAAATGTCTGGGCCACTGACTCACGAGGTTTCGATGTTCCAGTCGCAATTCGCGATCGAGCATCGACATCTCAACGAGGGCGACCGCAGCGCTACTCGCGGCGCGTGGTCCCGCGAATCGGGCGATCCTGGTCCACGAAGGTACGTCACCTTCGCGGTGAACAGCGCCCAGAACTTGGGGCATCGTGATCACCCGAAGTTCGTCGATCACGTCGCTGAGGCCAGCGTCGCCGTGCAGCGCCTCGGGTTGTGGGTCGATCTCGCCCCACCCGACGACGCCGTCGTGTTCGAGTTCGAGATACAACCGAGAACGCTCATCGTGAAGCTGTTGGGACGCCGCGAGTGGGTGCTCGAGTCGCACGTCGCAACGCCACAGTGTCATCCTCATCGAACCAACCATAGAGAAGCCTGCTACCGTTGTCGCCGCAGCCCGGATGGCGGAATCGGCAGACGCGGAGGCCTCAAAAGCCTTTACTCGAGAGGGTGTGTGGGTTCGAGTCCCACTCCGGGCACGCTGTACCTTTGATGCATGACAATACCGAGCCTGTCGCATTTTCGCGACGACTGCGTTGCCCTTTTCCCCGGTCAGGGCTCGCTGAGCGGTGGCGCGGGTCTCGCTTGGCGCCACTCGAAGCACTGGGACGTCGTCTCGCTCGTCAGTGCCGCCAGTGGCGTTGACGTCGAGTGGCTCTTGCTCGACGCGAGCGACGCTGACGTCGTTCGAACGGATCGAGCCCAGATCGCAACCTTCGCACTGTCGATGCTCGGCTACGCCGAGCTGGTCGAACAAGGAATTCGCCCTCGTTACTTGTTGGGACACAGCCTGGGTGAGTTCTCCGCTCTCGTTGCCTCAGGACTCTTAAGCATCGAAGACGGCGCCAGACTCATCGGCGTGCGCGGTACCGCAATGGCGCGAGCCGCGGCGCAACGACCTGGCTCGATGGTTGCGTTGATGGGCGGTGACGACGGGTCCTACGAGGCACTCTCGAAGCTCGATGAGGTCTGGGTCGCGAACATCAACGGGACCGGTCAGATCGTCGTAAGCGGGACCAGCGAAGGACTCGCGACGTTGCTCGAAACCCATAAGGAACTCGGCTGGCGTCGAGCGACGCCACTCAACGTGGGCGGCGCCTTCCACTCACCGCTCATGCAAGACGCCCAAGACGAGCTCGACCTCGCCCTCGACGCCGTGACGTGGTCACACACGGAGGCGATCGTGATCGCCAACGTCGATGCCACGTCGCACGAGGGTTCGAACTGGCGCGGCGTGCTGTCGCGACAACTCACGTCACCCGTGCAATTTCTTGACGCCACCTTGGCTCTGCCCGAGACGGTCACCAACACCATCGAGATGCCACCGAGTGGTGTCCTCACCGGGCTCACCAAGCGCATCCGACCATTTGCGAACCAATTCAGTCCCCAGAGCCTCGAAGAGTTACAGGAGATCGCGCTATGAACCGCCACGTCATCGTCACCGGAGCCAGTCGAGGGATTGGTGCCGCCATTGCCCAACACTTCATTGAAGAGGGCGACCGCGTGGTCGCTCTATCGCGCTCGGGTGAAGGACCCGAGGGATGTGCCATGCGAACATCGTTGGACGTTGCTGATTCCGAGGCGGTCAATGAAGCTCTGAAGAGCGCCATCGCGCAATTTGGACCGGTCGAGGTGGCGGTGATTAATGCCGGCGTCACCAAGGATGGACTCGCCATGCGCATGTCCGACGCCCAGTGGCGCGAGGTGCTCGCCATCGATCTCGACGGAGCGTTCTACAGCGCGCGCGCGTGCATGGGTTCGATGGTACGCGCCCGACAAGGCTCGATCATCTTTATCGGCTCGGTCAGCGCCTTCATTGGGGTCCCGGGCCAAGCCAACTACGCCGCGGCGAAAGCCGGGCTCGTCGGCTTGGCGCGCGCCCTCGCCAAAGAAGTCGCCACCAGAGGGATCACCGTCAACGTGGTGGCACCCGGACTGATCGACACCGACATGACCAGCGACCTCGGTAACGCGAAGGACCAAATGGCCGCGATGATTCCCATGGGCCGCATCGGTCAAACCTCTGATATCGCCGGAGTTGTGGGGTTTCTCGCCAGTAACCACGCGCGCTACGTAACGGGCCAGGTGTTGTGCTGTGACGGCGGACTCTCACTCGGGCACTAGGTGACTAAAGTCGCTGAGTTGGTTTAGTACCATGAAGCGACACAATTTGAAGGGGCGCCACCTATGGACCGAAACGAAGCACTGACGAAGTTCACCGACAACGCCGTTGAGGTATTGGCCGTCGATCCCTCCCAGGTGACCCTCGCGACCTCGTTCGAGGATCTGGGAGCGGACAGCCTCGACCTGGTTGAACTCGTCATGGCCCTCGAAGAGACGTTCGATATCGAAGTCGCCGAAGACGAACTCAAAGAGATTCGCACCGTCGGCGAAGCGTTCGAACTGATCTACGCCAAGCTGTAGTGCACGTCGCCACCACCCCGTCGGGGCCGGTGCCTGGTCGCCGCGTAGCGGTCACGGGTCTGGGGGCATTGACCTGCGCCGGGGTGGGCGTGGACGCGCTCTGGGCGGCGCTGATCAAGAACACGGCACCCCCTTCGAAGCGAATCGCCCCGTTTGACGCCACTCACATTGGCGGGCCGAAGGAACTACGTCGACTCGATCCCTTCACGCTTTACGCGCTGATGGCCGCGGACGAAGCGTGGCGCCAGAGTGGTCTCGAAGGTCCACTCGACGAAGCCGGCAGCATCGTCACCACCGGCATCGGTGGGCTGCAAACCGTCCTCGACCAGGTGCGCGTCTTGAACGAAAAAGGTCCCGATCGGGTCTCGCCGTTCATGGTTCCCATGATGATGCCCAACGCCGCCACCGCGGCGGTGTCGATGCGCTTTGGACTGGGTGGACCCTGTGAGACAGTCACCACCGCTTGTGCCGCCGGTACCCACGCGATTGGCAACGCCGCACGATTAATTGCGAGTGGGCGATGCCCGGTGGTGGTCGCGGGTGGCGCCGAGGCCGTCATCGTCGAGATTGCCGAAGCGGGATTTCGCAACATGACCGCACTGTCCAACGAGGGTTTCTCGCGCCCCTTTGACGCTGATCGAAATGGATTCGTCATGGGCGAAGGCGCCGGCATCTTGATCCTCGAGGAGTTCGAACACGCCCTCGCCCGTGGTGCCACCATATTTGCCGAAGTGATCGGTGCTGCGTCAACCGCCGACGCGCACCACATCACTGCACCAGATCCCGCGGGTAACGGCGCGGTTCGTTGTATGCGCCACGCTCTCGATGACGCGGGCATCGAACCAGCCGAGGTCTCGCACATCAACGCACACGGAACCTCGACGCCGCTTAATGATCTCGCCGAGGCAGTCGCCGTGCGACGAGTTTTGGTGAGGCTGCCCCACCCGTCACCTCGATCAAGGGCCACCTGGGTCACAGTCTCGCCGCCGCGGGTGCCCTCGAGGGTGTGGCGTCGGTGCTCACGCTGATGAACCAGATGATGCCCCCGACTGCCGGCACCAATGAAATCGACCCCGAAGTGGGACTTGACGTGGTGATTGGAGAACCGCGTCGCGGCGACGTCAACGTGATCTTGTCGAATTCCTTCGGCTTTGGCGGGCACAACGGCAGCGTCGTGTTCCGACGCTACGTGGCTTAGAAATTACGCCACTCCTCACGCTGACGAGACACGTAGGCGTTCGCACTCGCCCAGCGCGCGTTATCAATGAACTCACCTAATTGCACGGGGTCCTTCTGGCCCGGTGCAATCTCCACACCCGAACGAACGTCAACACCCCACACGGGATAATTCTGGACGACGTCGACGACGTTGGACGAATTCAGACCCCCCGAGGCGATGATCGGCGTGGGGATGCTGCGATCACCAAAAAGCTCGAGGCACGATTCCAAGGCCGTCACGTCGTCATTCTCGGGAACCAAGAAGTAATCAACCCCTTCAACGATGCGAGCCTCTCGCACCGCCGACGCGGAGGGCAACGATCGAATTACCGTGTTCACTCGCTCGCTCACCCACTGCAATGAAGCACTCGAGATCGACCCGTCAATTTGAGCACCCGAAAGCCCGAGGGTGTTGGTCACCTCGACGATTTTTTGGGGAAGTTCGTTCGAAAAGACGCCGATGCTGAGCGCCCCCTGGGGAAGGCGTCGAACGATATCGTGCGCCGCACTCGACGTGATCCGACTTGGCGTCGGACCAAAATCAAAACCAATGGCGCTGGCGCCGAGACCAATGGAGAACAACGCGTCCTCTTCGGTGGTCACGCCGGAAACCTTGATGAACAACTCCTTCAATGTTAAAACGCACGGCGCCTCCTCGAAACAGGTTAATTCCACGCCCTAGGCGGACTTAGTCAATCAGTTCGACCCGCGTCGCGTCATCGAAGCTTCCAACCGCGCTTCGATGAATGAAGCCCAAAGCACGCACCGACCCGGGCGCACCAACAGCACTCGTCACTCCTTTCGGACCAGTCGGTCCGCTGCGTGCGAGCGCGGCTTGCAAGTCATCAATCGAGGCGCCAACGGCCCGAACGAAGCGCCACGGGACACTCGAGGATCGGGCGTCAAGACGAGCGACGAGCTCTTGGCCCGTGAAACAGCCCTTGGTGAACGACACACTTCGCGATACGAACGTCGCGCCGTACGCCTGGGGAACGAGGCCAACGAATTCGCGAGGACCTGGTTGACCCAAGTCAATCTGTTCGCCGAGCGTGGCGAACGGTCCCACAGAGCTTTTTTGTAAATCGAGAGTGCAGTCAACGCGAAGGTGAAAACGTTTCAAGCGCGTCAGCGTTGATTCACCCAAGGACCGTGGTACGACCAAGCTGACCGTATCGTCGTTCGAGCTCACCCAACACGTCGTCAGCACTTCACTCGTCGGATGTAACAGGAGCGACCAGCAGCCTTCGTCAGTCACGTCCTCGAGGTCTTGGCTCAATTGTCCCTGGAGAAAGGAGACGCGAGCTGGTCCGCTCACGACGACCCGTGACCATTCCAAAATTTCGTTCTCGTCGCGCAGGGTTACGTTGTCCACTGCCCATTACAGTATGCGCCAACGAGAAAATCGCTTTCAAAGGCGCACGACGTGTCAATGCAGAATGAACTGAACACCATTACTTCGACGATGAATGAGCTCGCCGCGCGCATCACGCACCTCGTCGAGACCGAAGGTCAGCACATGGATGGCGACGTCTTCACTGAGTTGGTCGCGGCCGAACGAACGGTCGCCACCCTTCTTCGACGACTCAATCGTGTCGCGAGCCGAGTGAAGTGACGACCTGTAGCCTGATGTGATGATCGGCTCGTGGCGCGCCAGCACCCAACTCTCGAGCGACCAGCGCCTAGAAGTTTTGAATTTGTTGAATCGTACTGAGACCATCCTTGGTCGCGAAGCAATGGACGAGGGTCGTCGGCGTATCGTCGTGCACGGCTGGCCCGCCCAACACTGGTTGAAATACGACGGTGAAACGTTGGTCCAATTCGCGCTCTTGAACGGTACCGAGCGCGCGACGATCGAGATGTGTGGAGGCGGCTTTGATGACGCGTTACTCGACGCGGTCCTCGCCGAACGCGTCCGCATTGATTGGTGGACCAGGGGTCCGCTCGACGTAGCGCGAGGCCGAACCATTCGAACGTTGCAGTTACTGCACGTAAAACTCCCCGTGACGGTATTGGAAGTACCCGAAGGCGCCACATTGCGAAATTTTGAACCCGGACGTGACGAGGAAGCGTGGATCGCTCAAAACAACGCGGCCTTCGCTGATCACCCCGAGCAGGGCGCATGGTTGCGCGAAGATCTCGACGAACGGACGAACGAACCGTGGTTCGATCCGTCAGGCTTTCTCCTGCTTGAGATCGAGGGAAAACTCGCGGGGTCGTGTTGGACCAAAGTGCACGAACTCCACCCGGATCGTTTCGGGGAGATCTACGTTGTCTCAGTCGCTCCGACTTTTCAAGGACACGGCCTCGGGCGCGTCATGGTCACCCAAGGCCTGGCGGCGCTGAGAAAAAAAGGCGTCAGTGATGCGGTGCTCTTCGTCGACCAATCAAACACTGGCGCACGCATGCTCTATGACGCGTTGGGATTTCGCCTCGAACGCGAGGACCATTTACTGCGTTTCGAGCGCTAACTCGTTCCGACGCCACGCCCCACGCCGAAAGTGACACCCGCGGCGAGCGCGGTGATGACGAGTTGACGCAGCGCCCATCGAAATACCCCACGGCGAGTGAATTTTCCTATTGCGCCACCTACGATCAGTGAGCCAATCGCAGCGAGGATCACCGACCACCACACCTGATTGCCCGTTGAGCCCCAGAGCCACGGAACCAGAGGGATGAAGGCCCCCACGCTAAAGGTGATGAGGGACGTGATGGCGGCCATGAAAGGGTTGCCCGTGGCAGAAGGGCCCACCCCGAGTTCTTCTCGCGCGTGTGTGCGAAGGGCGAGGTCGGGATCGCGCATCAAGTCCACTGACAAGCGTTCGGCGAGAACGGGATCAATTCCTCTCGAAATGAACAGATCACGGAGTTCCTCTTGCTCGGCCACCGGGCTGTCAGCAATCGCGCGACGCTCGACGTCGATCTCGTACTCAAAGAGCTCCTTTTGCGCACGCATCGAGAGGTACTCCCCCGATCCCATGGAAAAGCCCCCCGCGACGAGTGTGGCGAGACCCGCCAAGCGAACGACGTTGTGACTGGGATCGGCACCGGCGAAACCCAAAATGAACGAGGCGTTCGTGACGAGTCCGTCACTGATGCCAAAGATGCCCGCTCGAATCCAACCGCCCGAAATCTGGCGATGATGCGGTTCGGGGTGTTCGTCACTCACGAGATGATTCTACGGGCGTCTCGCGCGAATGCACTCGAGGCGTCCAGGTAGCATCTGTCGGGAGGTATTTATGACCACGCACGTCAAGAGCATCGAAGATTTGACCTCACTCGTAGGGACCCACCTCGGCTACTCCGAGTACCGTACCGTGACCCAAGAACAGGTAAACCTCTTCGCCGAGGCGACGGGCGATCACCAGTGGATTCACGTCGATCCCGAACGGGCCAAGAGTGGTCCCTTCGGACAAACAATCGCTCACGGTTACCTCACGCTCTCGCTCATACCAGTTCTCTTGGGAGGTGTGATGAAGGTCGACGGCGTCGCGATGGGCGTCAACTACGGCACCAACAAAGTCCGCTTTACGAGTCCCGTTCCCGTTGGCTCCGAAGTTCGTGCGGGTGCCACACTCGCGTCGGTCGAAGCAGTTAGTGGAGGCGTGCAAGTGGCTCTTGACGTCATCGTCGAGGTGAAGGACGCCCCCAAGCCGAGTTGCGTCGCACAAGTGGTGTTTCGCTACTACTCCTAAATCGTGGCAACATCCTCCCTGCCACAAGGCGAAGAAAAGACCCGCCAGGTTCGAGAAATGTTCGACGCGATTGCGTCGCGTTACGAGTTCGTCAACAAGATCATGACTTTTGGCCTGGACGCTCGGTGGCGGCGAAAGGCAGTTGCCGATCTTCGGTTGCCGCCGGCGAGCGTCGTGCTCGACGTCGCGGCCGGCACGGGTGACTTCACGCGTGAACTCACCCGACAAGGTCAACGACCCATCGCCACCGACCTGAGTTTTGGCATGTTGGACGCGGCACGCGTTGTCGCACACCGCGTCCAAGCCGATGCCTCGACCCTTCCCTTCCGTGACGCGGTCTTTGACGGCGTGACGTGTGGATACGCGTTACGCAACTTCACGGATCTGGCACGCACGTTTGACGAGATGGCACGCGTCACGCGCCCCGGCGGGAGGCTCTCGTTGCTCGAGGTTTCCGAGCCCACGTCAGGGCTTTTACGCGCCGGTTTTCGCCTCTGGTTTCGTAGGATCGTTCCGTTCATTGGCTCACTATTTTCTGACCGCGCGGCCTATCACTACCTACCCGAGTCAACGGCCTACCTTCCTACGTCACCAGAGATCGTGCGCATGCTCAACCAATCCGGTTTTGTCGCCGTGAACCACCGCCGAGTGATGGGTGGTCTCAGCCAGCAGTTCATCGCCACGAGGTCCACGTGAGGTTCGTCCGCCAATCGATTCCCCTGCACCCACGGGCGCTGTTGCGCACAATTGGCGCGCGCGAAGGATGGCTCCTCGAGACTACGGAGGCGTTGCGCGTTGGATTTGGTGGCACCGCATTTTCGATCGAGCTCAGCGAACTCGATGAGCCAACCAATGCACTCGCACAACTTCGAGAGCACGAGTTGACTGGTGTAGCGGGACGCTCGGGCACCGGCATCCTCGCTTTCGCATCACTGCCGTTCGATCGCGACGCTCGCGGGGTCCTCGATGTCCCCCGCTATTGCATCACACAGTTTCGAGACGGAAACGCGTGGCTTACGAGTGTCGAGGGGGCCTCAGACTACGAATCACTGCTCGCCGAGTGCGTACCAGCGGATCAAGAGACCCAAGACGTCCGTTCAATCACCTATCAGCCGACTCCCGAGCAGTACGCCCACAACGTGGCACTCGCAGTGGAGATTCTGCGTCGTAAGGAAATAGACAAGGTCGTGCTTGCTCGCGCGGTACTTGGCTCAGTGCCTGAACCAATAGATCCAGCTTCGGTCGCCCAACGACTTCGCCAACGCGAACCCACGTGCACCATTTATTCGATGCCGACGTCGGACCAACGACGATTCGTAGGTGCAAGCCCCGAGTTGCTCGCGCGTCGCGTGGGCTCGACGATTTCGTGCTATCCCCTCGCGGGCACCATTGCCCTGCCACCCAACGTCGCTCCCGACGATTATCAGAACTGGTTGCTCGGAAGCACGAAGAACCTTCACGAACACGGTGTTCTGGTCGATGACCTCGTCACCACCTTGTCCCAGTACTACGACGACATCAACGCCGACGCCACGCCTTCGATAGTCACGCTGCGCACGATCGCGCACCTGGGCACTCGCATCGAGGGACACTCGACACGAGGTGACGTGCCTGACGCGCTTGAGGTCTTGCGGCTCTTACATCCGACCGCGGCCGTTGGCGGCATACCGCGGCGCGCGGCGTACGAGTTGATTTGTCGACTCGAGCAGCATGATCGCGGACACTACGCCGGACCGGTCGGGTGGCTCGACGCGAACGGTGACGGCGAGTGGTGGATTGGTATACGAGGTGTGCTGGTTGCCGGGACCGAGTTCGAGGCGTGGGCTGGCGCAGGGATCGTCAGCGAGTCCGACCCAATCGCAGAGCGCGAAGAGACGAGAGTCAAACTCGCCGTCGCTCTCTCGTCGCTCCTGGTCGACCAGGTCTAGCGAGGTACCCGACCCAACGGGCGCATCAAGGCCCACTTGGTCACGAGCACGAGCGCCTCGATGACGATCGCACTGGACATCTTGGACTCGCCCAGTTCACGATCGGTGAACGAGATGGGCACCTCGATAATGGAGGCTCCGCCTCGTCGAGCTCGGTACGTCATCTCGATTTGAAATCCGTAGCCGTCCGCCGAGACTGTCTGATAACCAATTTTCTCAAGCGCGCTCTTGGAGTAGACGCGATAACCCGCTGTCGAGTCCGCAACCTTGAGACCGAGCATGATCGATGCGTACTGATTTCCCCCGCGCGACAGCAATCGACGCGAGAACTTCCATTGCGGGATGTGTCCTCCCGCAACGTACCGAGATCCGATCACAACCTCCGAGGTCTCGGCGGCGTGCAACAACTCAGGTAGCGCGTTGGGATCGTGCGAGAAATCACAGTCAATCTCGACGAAATGATCAAAATCGTGTTCGAGGCCCCAGGTGAAGCCAGCTCGATACGCGCCACCGAGTCCACTCTTGGTGGAACGTTGCAAGACGTCGATGTTCGAAAGCTCATCGGCGAGATCGAGGGCCTTCTTCGCAGTCCCGTCGGGACTGCCGTCATCGACCACCAAGATAGTGGCACTCGGCACCGACGAACGAAGTGCACGCAACATCGATTCGATGTTCAATATCTCGTTATACGTGGGCAAAACCACGAGCGTGCGCATCGAATAATTCTACTGAGGTCATCTAGACTGCAATGGTCGAAGTCGGTCAACGGCACGTAGAAAGTGATGAGTTTAAAGAACTCTTATGGGCGCTGCTGTCTCCAAGAAACGCTTCTCCATTCCTCGAGAAATCCGCATCATCTTGAGCGCCGGGTGTCTGGTCTTCGTCTTTGAGTATTTCGTCCTTCCTCAGTTCGCCTCGGCGCGACCAGCCATCCACCTACTCGCCGAAGTGAATCCCTTTATCGTCGTCTTCGCGGTCTTGTGCGAGGTCGCAGCGATTGGCTCGTACGTCGAGCTCACGAGAACAGTGCTCTTCCCTTTCGCGCCCAGCCACTACAACACGCTTCGAGTGAACCTTGCTGGTCTCGCCATTGGCCACGTGGTTCCCGGCGGTACAGCGCCCGCCGGTGCGTTGAGTTATCGAATCTTCAACGAGATGGGAGTGCCCAAGGAGACGAACGCCTTTGGATTGGCCGCCCAGGGCAGTGGATCGGCCGTGGTGTTGAACTTGATTTTTTGGGCCGCACTCGTGATCTCGATTCCTCTGGACGGATTTAACCCCGCCTACGGATTCGCAGCCTTGGCCGGCGTCTTCTTGCTGCTGGCATTCTTTGGGACGATCCTGTTGATTACTCGAGGTCAGCGTCGAGCCGACATTTGGCTGCGAGCGGCAGCGCGCCGCATCCCTTCACTCAACCCCGACCGAATCTCAGAGCTCTTAAAGAAGGTCGCTGACCGAATCACGTTGCTCATCAATAACCGACGCACCCTGTGGTGGGCATTCACCTGGGCAGGACTGAATTGGCTCTTTGACGCTGCGTGCCTTTGGGTGTTCGTCTGGTCATTTGGAACGGTCATCTCGCCCATCGATCTTCTCGTCGCCTACGGGCTCGCGAACATCTTTGCCGCCATCCCTCTCACTCCGGCGGGGCTCGGCGTCGTCGAGGGTGTGCTTATCGCCACACTTGTTGGATTTGGCGTACCCCACAGCCAAGCAATCCTCGCCGTCTTGGCCTATCGCCTCGTCAACTTCTGGATTCCGATCCCCGTCGGAGGTTTGGCCTACGCGAGCCTCCAATGGCGAAAATCGCCCCTGCCTACGCCACCACCGAACGCGACAGCGACGTCTCCAGACGCTTGAACTCGGCTTGCGCGGAGAAATTATTCACGGGCTGTACACGGCGCCACCGTCGATCAGTGCCGAGGGCCCACGTAAACATGTCGTCACGCCACGTGATCTCAAAGGCGGCCGCGAGTTCTTCTCGCAACGACGGATCTTCGATGGGCACCAGGACCTCGACGCGGCGGTCGAGATTTCGCTCCATCAAGTCGGCGGAGCCAATGAAAATTGCGTAATCGTGATCGTGGACTTGACCGAAGATGAAAACGCGTGAATGCTCGAGAAACTCACCAACCAGGCTATGGACGGTGATGTTCTCGGAGAGTCCGGTGACGCCCGGGCGAAGGCAACAAAGAGTACGCACCTCGAGACGAACTTCCACGCCCGCGGCACTGGCCTCGTAGAGAGCGTCGATGATTGCGGGGTCGGTAAGACCATTCACCTTGATGGCGATGCGACCTTCGCGACCGCGGTCGCGTTGGTTGTTGATTAATTCGATGACCCGCGCTCGAGTTGACGTTGGGCTGACAATCAGTTTTTCGTAACTCGCGTTCCTCGCGAAACCAGTGAGGAAATTGAAAAGCTCACCAACGTCGTGGGTGATTTGGGGATCGCAGGTCAAGAGCCCGAAATCCTCGTAACTTCTGGCCGTCGTCGCGTTGTAGTTACCGGTCGCAACGTGGGCGTAGCGCATCGTCGTATTGCCTTCACTGCGCACGACGAGCGCGGTCTTCGAGTGTGTCTTTAACCCCATGATTCCATACACCACGTGCACGCCCGCATCTTCAAGGGTCTTGGCCCATTCAATGTTCGCTGCCTCATCAAACCGAGCCTTCAGTTCCACGAGAGCGACCACTTGTTTGCCACGTTCGGCGGCTTGAATGAGTGACGCGACGATTGGTGAATCTCCCGAGGTGCGGTACAACGTCTGTTTGATTCCCACGACCTTGGGATCGTTCGCCGCCTGGGCGATGAAGACTTCCACCGAGTCCGAGAAGGACTCGTAGGGGTGATGGAGCAAGATGTCCTCTTCACGTATGGCGGCAAAGATGTCACCGACGTGGTCGCCCGCGAGCAAGCGCCGGGGCGTGATGGGCGACCAACCTTCGCCCTTCAGGTCTGGACGGTCAATGGCGTAGAGCGTCCAGAGATCGTGGAGCCCCAGGGGCGCATCGGTGACGTACACATTCGAACGATCGAGCTTGAGCTGGTCGACCAGTAATTCGAGAAAATCGTTCGACATGCCACTTTGAATTTCAACCCGCAACGCCTCACCGAATCGTCGTCGGCGCAGTTCGACCTCGAGCGCGACGAGCAAGTCGTCGGCCTCATCCTCTTCTAACGTGAGGTCGGCGTTGCGGGTCACTCGAAACAGATCAGCGCGTCCGATTCGCATGCCTGGAAACAGTCGGGTCAAGGTTCTCCATGATCAGGTCTTCGAGGAGGCACCATCTCGTTGGTGCGACCTGGAGGAATCGAGGAATGGAGTTGGGAACCTTCACTCGGGCGCTGCGTTCTTCGTTCGTCGAATCGTCTTGAACCGTGACTGCGATGTTCAGTGAAAGATTTCGAGATCATCGGAAACGGGTGCCCCGAGTCCACCGCCAGCGGGGTGAGTACGGGATAGACGTTCTCGTCGAAATATTTGGTCAGGCGCTTCTTTTCGTCGTCGTCGAGGTCGCGATAGTGCACTACTTCGATGTCGTTCTTCGCGAGTTCGGGTAGGAGCGAATCAAGGACGATCCGGGTCTTGACGCTCGACCAACGAAAGCACTCGCTCACGAATCGACGAAAGCTGTTGGCGCGGTCGAACTCCATCTACCGATGGTGTCTGCACGCCGGCGGCGACCTTGTCTTCGAGACTCACGACTCGAACCTGGAAGAACTCATCAACCATGTCAGCGAAGATGGCGGCGAACTTCACGCGCTCGAGGATCGTCAGGTTTTGGTCGTCGGCGAGGTCCAAGAGCCTCGCGCCGAACTCCAGTCGCGACAACTCGCGACTGGAGAACCTTTCGGGTCCGAAGGCGGCGAGATCGATGGTCATTTTCCTTGCTTCTTCGTCCTTGAGTGAAAGTGCTTTCGAACATCGTACGACTACTGTTGAAACATGGCGAAATCGCTACGAACAAGCCCGCTGAGGACTGACGAAACGCTGGACGCGCGCGCCTCTCGAAGACCGAACTGGGTTTAATGGTTCTCGCGTGGATTGTGACGACCGCTTTTTACGTCCTCGCTTCATTAGGATCCCAAGGTCACATGCCACCTCGAATTTGGGCGTTTCTCACGAGCATCGTGGCGATTTCGTTGGGAATGCATTTTGCGATTCGCCGCTACGCCCCCAACGCATCCCAAGTCTTGTTACCCATCGCGACACTTTTGAATGGCATTGGCTACGTCGAGATTGCTCGATGGAACCCCTCGAACGCGAGCTATCAGGCGGTCTGGTTCTTGTTGAGCGCCGTGGCGGTGGTCCTGACGTTGAAGTTCGTCCGACGCGTCCGTGACCTCGATCGCTATCGCTATCTCACCCTCAGTGCGGCGATTGGACTCATGTTGTTGCCGCTGGTGCCTCACGTGGGCGAGAAGATCAACGGAGCGCGACTGTGGGTCGTTGTCGGACCGATTTCGTTTCAACCCATCGAACTCGCCAAGATCTTGCTCGCGTTCTTTTTTGCATCCTACTTCGCCGCGAACCGTGATTTGTTGTCAACGCCGACACAGCGTATTGGACAAAGCTGATCGTCCCTCCACGAACGCTCTTTCCCATCTTGGCGGCGTGGGGATTCTCACTCGCCATCCTTGGCGCGGAGAACGACATTGGCTTTGCCATCTTGTTGTTCGCACTCTTCATCTCCTTGCTTTGGGTGACGACCGGATTGAAGACCTACGTCATCTCGGGAATGGGCCTCTTAGCGGGCGGTGCGTTCGTCGCGGCAAAATTCTTTACCCAGGTCCATTCGCGTGTCGCCTTTTGGTTGGACCCCTGGTCCGCGGCGCACTGGGCAATTTCGAATCAGGTGGGTCTTGGATGGTTTTCTCTCGCGGCGGGCGGTGTCACCGGAACGGGTCTCGGGCTTGGTCAGTCGGGCAACATCCCGTTCATCACTTCGGACATGATCTTCGCTGCGGTGGGCGAGGAACTCGGATTTCTCGGTGTCATCTTGGTGG
>CAWICL010000009.1:0-32841 GCA_963834545.1 uncultured Acidimicrobiaceae bacterium
CGAACGAGTCAGTGCGCACCGCCTCGGATTCGAATCTGTCACTCGATGGCGGCAATGGCTCGTGGAGAACGTCGGACGTTGGGATTACTCGAGATGGAGGGTTCACGCCGCTGGAGATCTCTTAGAGCGTTCACTGCACGATACCGATGAACTCCAAGACCTCTGGTTACGCTGCGCATTGCCAATCATCAACACAATCATCGCGATGCTGGTAAGCGACGTCGTGATCGGGTTGTTACCGCCAGATGGGAAGTGGTGGCATTTCGCCGCCATTCTTTTCGCAGTGCAAATTATCGCTTGCGCACTTCTCGTCACCAATGTCGGAGCCCTAATTAGGAACGAGAGAACGTTGCGACATTCGAGAGGAAGCTTTCAAGCCGCACTCGTAGAATTGGGCACGGTCGCCCCAGAATTAAGTTGGCTGCATCGAGAGAACTTCGTGACCGGTCGACTCGCCGCTGTCGCTCTGACGCTGTCACGCGCTGAACACAACCTGTGGCGAGTACGCCGTCGAACAGCTCTCATTCCGCTCTTGGGTGGCTTGGTTGCCTTGCAGCTCATGTATCTCACGCGACCTACGACCTCGTGGACGTGGCTCGTCGTTACCGCGTTGTTATGCGTCGCAACCTCTGAGCTCCTCACCACGTTTCGTCTCGCGCTTGATACTGCGGTTCGCGTAAGTGGATCCGGCGAGCGATTAGAGGAGCTGGAGGCGGACCCAAATCGCGCTTCAGAGGCGTGGCCCGTTGATTCGACGTTGCGTCTCGATGGTGTGACCATTAAAGAGGAGGGGGCAATCCTTGTTGGTGACGCGACCCTCGAAATTGCGCCCGGTCGACGTGTCGCCGTTACCGGTTGTCGGGCACTGGCAAGTCGACACTCTTGCGAGCTCTTTGTGGCCTCGACAGTGTGGACGCCGGAGTCGTCAGTGTCGGGGGAATTGCGTTCGCAGCATTAGGGAGGATCAATTGCGCAACGCGGTGGGCTACGTCCCGAGTGAACCGGACTGACCCGAGGATTCGCGCTTGACGTGGTGAACTTGGGACGCGCAGGTAATCGTTCGGCGACGGCGGACTTGTCCGCGCTCGGAATAACGAGCTCGGACGGATCAAGATTCGAGAGCTCTCTCGCGGCGAGCGACAGCGTGTCGCCCTCGCACGGAGTGTCGTCACCGAACCCACCATTGTCATCGCCGATGAGCCAACCGGGGGTCTGGGTCATCTCGAAACCCAAGGGGTGCTCGAGCTTCTTGCCAACCAGGGCCACGATCATCATCGCCACTCACGATCAAAGTGTCCTCAAATGGTGTGACGACGTCTATGACCTGCAAGACGGGGTACTTCGATTGGTCAGCCGTTAAGCGTACCCATCGAGCGTTCGTGGTAGCGATCACCCATGACCGCGTCACGTGGCACGGCCGCCTCTAAGGCCGAGAATTTCTGCAGCGCTCAACGCAATGTCACCCGCGGCGACATTCTCACGAAGCCACTTGCGTCGTTTCGTGCCGGGAATTGGTACACATGCTCACCTCTGGACAAGACCCAAGCAAGAGCGAGCTGGGCAACACTGACTCCTCGTTGTTCGGCGAGCTTATTGATATTTGACACCAGTTCGAGGTTCTTTTCGGCGGCATCGCCCATGAAGCGAGGATTGAAACTCCGAAAATCTTTGGGGTCCTCCGCAGTCCGATTCTTCGATTCATTGGTAGAAAACCTCGACCCAGGGGGCTGTAGGCAACGAAGCCAATGCCGAGACGACGACACGTGGCGAGCACATCATCTTCTGGATCACGAGTCCACAACGAGTACTCACTTTGCAAGGCGGTCACTGGATGCACGGCGTGCGCCCGCTCTATGGTGGCCGACGAGGCTTCGGAGATACCGAGATGGCGAACTTTGCCGGACTCGACGAGCGACTTCATCGCTCCCCACGTTTCTTCAATGGGAACGCTTCGATCGACTCGATGCTGATAGTAGAGATCGATTACGTCCACTCCGAGACGACGAAGCGAGTTGTCGCACGCCTCGAGCACATATTCGGGACGACCGTTGATTCCAAGATACGAACCGTCGTCGCCACGCTGATTACCAAACTTCGTGGCGAGTACCACTTCATCGCGCCGCTGCTTGATTGCGTTGCCGACGAGGACTTCGTTCTTGAATGGTCCATACATGTCAGCCGTGTCAAGGAAGTTCACTCCCAGATCAAGTGCCTCGTGGATAGTGGCAATGGATTCGACGTCGTCGCCGACTCCGTAGAACTCGCTCATCCCCATGCATCCGAGGCCTTGGGCTGAGACCTCGAGACCTTGACCTAATTTTCGACGCTGCACGTTCGCTCCTTGCTTGTGAAGTTGCTAACAACCCGTGGATTCCACGCAACTTTTGACAGAGTACCGGTTTGGCACGGGGTAATTTCTTTCCTATTGGCTGGGGGGGCCAAACATCGTGAGCCCGCTTGTTCTGTTCACTCAGAATGGGCGGGCTTCGTTGTGTCCATGGTCCCTCATTCAACGAGCACGTACGACCCTAAGGTTGAGTGATGAGCACGACGCCACTGTCTACGAACCCGGCGCCCGTTCAAAGACCCTTGATGCGTGGGTGGCTGCACCTCTGCGGGGCGATCGTACTGCTGGGCTGTTCACCAATCTTGCTCGTGCGCGCCACGACCTGGCCGCAGGTGGGCTGGGTCCTTTGCTACGTGCTCGGTGTTGGCTCGATGATGGTCACGAGTGCCGCGTTTCATCGAGGACGGTGGACGCCATCGCAACGACGCGCTTGGAAGCGGGCCGACCACTCCACCATCTTCTTGGCAATCACGGGAAGTTACCTCGCGATCGCGGGTTTGACGATGCACGGAACGATTCGTCTCGTGCTGCTAATCGTCATTGGCACTGGAGCGGCCGTCGGTATCGCTATACGTCAACTCGCTCTTGACACACCCAAATGGGTGAACACGCTGCCCTATCTCGTCGTTGGCTGGGCTGCGGTCGCGGTGATGCCTCAGATTTACCGCGGTGGTGGCTCGAAGTGCTTCGCTCTCGTCGTGGCGGGTGGCCTCGCGTATTCGATCGGCGCAGTTTTCTACGGGGCCAAACGACCCAAACTCTCACCTCGCGTCTTTGGTTACCACGAGTCTTTTCACGCGTTACGCTATTGGGCGCGGGCTTACACTTCGCAGCGCTGTACGTTGCGCTCCGTTAGTCGTGCAAGAGCGGCACCACGTTGAACTTCACCAACATCGGAGCCGAACGCCGCGTGCCAATCATGGTGAGCGACCCATTGTCTAAGCGCGTTCGCCACGCGACCGCGCCCGATACGCCAAGGGCCCACACCATGGCTGACTTTATTGGCGACACGTGACTGACGATGACCAAGTGATCGTGCGCCTGGTGCAAAAGGCTCTCGGAATCAGCGAGCAGCTCATCAAGTTCTCCGTGAACGCGTGCGTCAACTGACGCGAGGGATTCACCATGTCCGAGCGCAACGTCGTGGTCAGACTCGAACTGACGCCACTGTTCGGGGCTCACGACGCTGATCGGCTCGCCTTCGAGTTCCCCGTAGTCAACTTCGATGAAAGACTCCTTCACTACTGGCACAACGTGGGGCACCGCCAAATTGGCGGTTTCTCGTGCGCGCGACAACGGTGAGGTCCACACTTGTTTCGCTTCGCTTACGAACGGGCGCAGCGCCTCGGCCTGACGAACACCCAATTCGGTGAGCGACGGGTCACTTCGTCCCACGAGTCAATCCCAGAGCGTTGGTCGTTGTCTGGCCATGGCGAAGAAGGATGATCACGGCAACAACAGACGCCCGCACTCAGGGCACGCCATGAAGGGTCCTTGTGATGCGATTTCCAACGATCGAGATCGAGTGGGGCGAGCGAGATTCGACAACCGTCGCATCGTCCCGCGTCCACTTCGGCGGCTCCCGAGGTTCCCACTCGCACGAGCGCCGCGTCGTAGCGCGCCAGCAATTCTCGAGATAGCACCGACGCCTTTTGCGTGCGCTGTTCGCGAAGCGAAACGAGCTCCTCGTCGAGGGTCGCTTGCAGCGAGGCAATCTCGTCCTGGAGGATCTTCGACGCTCGACGCATGGTTGCGCACGTGCCTTGAGTGCGGTGACAACATCGTGAAGCGGCTCGACGGCAAGCAAGAAATCTAACTCCCGGTCTTCGTTCGCCGCCAGGAGTTCACGCAGATGGTCTAATTCGCCATGAATCGCCGACAAGTCGCGAGCGGCTGCGGTGGAAGAACTGAGCGCCTTCGCGAGTTCCGATTCCCTCTTCCTTAGTCGCTCGGACTCACGTGACGCATCGTCGTAGGCGGTTTGCACGGGCATGAGCTCGCGTTCGGCTTCTTGAATCGCCTTGATCAATGAGCGCAACTCATCTTCGACGCTTCGCAGCTCGTCAATCTCGGGCAGGTGGTTCCTTTGAGACGTCACGCGATCAATCCAACGATCCGCTTGCATCAGCGCTCGCACCGCCTCAACCTCACTCACGTCGTCAAGTCTTTCATGCCCGCGTCGCCATACCATCGCTCCAGCTTTTGCAGCGCTGGCACGAGCGCTGGCTCACATCGCCGTTGGGCAGCTTCGAAGTCGAACCAGTACACCAGGGGACTTTCACCCCTCGCGGGTGAGGGTTCAAGGGGTGGCGCGCGCAAGACAAAGCGCACGTCGTAATGGGTATGTCCGCGAGGTCCCGGATGTACGTCAACGTGAAACAAGAAAGGTGGATCAAGATGACAGACGTCGAGACCAGTTTCTTCCCTGGTTTCGCGCAGCGCGGCCTCTTCCGCGCTCTCGCCATTATCGACGTGACCACCGGGCTGGACCCAAATCCCCAGTCGACGATGCCGGTGCAGGATCACGCCACGCGACGAGACAACGAAGCTCGACGCGGTGAGGTGATGTTCATGTAAGCGCTCATCAAAGGGATTGCTCGCCCACGTCAAACGATCCAGGGTTGCCGCAATCGAGTCCGCTTCGCGCTGATCAACGGGCTCAATGCCGATGATCTTGGTTGCCAAGTCGTCGTAACGACTCATTTCTGCTGGTCAAGGAGTCGGCGAACGGATGGTGGTACCTCAATGGTGCCACCAGCCATCGCACCATCGCTACTCGCCACGGGTTCGTCAAAGACCAGGTGCGCGGGCACGGTACCCGACCAAATCGCTAACGCCGCGTCCTCATCGGAATCCTCCGTTGGTCCTACGGACACTTTGGCCGAAGCCTCGTCAATCGAAAGTGCGACCACCATCGTGAGGCGCTGTTCCATGTCGCTCATCGCTCGAACTTCTTGGGCGCGACCGGGAAGAGCGACGTCGATGAATCGATCGAGCAACCGCTTCTTCTCGTCCTCGTGCTCGACGAGCGAGACGCTTCCTACGACAACGACGGAGCGATACGCAATCGACGATTCGAAACCGCTTCGCGCGAGGCGCAGTCCGTCGTAGATGCTCATCGTGCACGACGCCCGACCAGAGGCGAGGATTGCCTTGAACATTGCGTTCGAGGGACTGCCGTGAAAGTAAAGATTTCTTCCTTCTCGCACGTGCAAGGTCGGTAAGGTCATCGCGAGTCCGTTGACGACGCCCGCGACGTGACACATACGAGATTCGTCGATGATCGCAAAGATAGTCTCGTGGTCGTATCGTGCCTTGGCTGGCAAGCGTCGAACCCTCGTCGCTTCACCTGGCCCGAGCGGTGTGTCGTTCATGCCCTGAGATCGCCTCCGAAGAACGTCCGCGCCAATCCCGCCACCTCGACATTCTTCTCGAACAATCGAGCGTGCATCACACCACCGCGTGCCGACGCCTGGCGCACCGACACAACGGGCGAACCAACCTTTTCTACCCACCAGGGCGACACCGCACACATGGCGCTACCCGTCACGTGATCCTCGGCCAGTCCGAGTCGAGGGGCGAATACTCGAATCGAGACATCGACGTCAGGTCCTCCGTGACACGCCGCGATGACCATGGAACTCGGCACGAGGAACAAGCTCATTGGATCAACAGCGAGGCCACACAGCGTGTCGTAGTCTTCGACAACCGCGAGCACACTTTGGGCGCCGGCTTGGAAGACTTCGTTGACGGGGCCGAGGGTTCCGTTCAGCACCGATTCATCCAGCGGTTCGATATACGCGCGTGGTAAATCGACCCCCAACATTCCGTCACGCAGGCGACGTCCCGAGAGGACACCTGAGCGCGTTTGAAAGTAGAACTCTCCTCCGGGCACACCTAGTTCAGTAAGCAGCACGTGAAGCGTGGCGAGTGTGGCGTGACCACAGAGGTCCACCTCCACGGTCGGGGTGAACCAGCGTAGGGACCACGTGTCGCCGACTCGACGAATAAAGGCGGTCTCTGACACCCCGAGTTCGAAGGCAATCTGTTGGAGTTCGTGATCTTCCATCGGTCGCTCCAAGAGCACGACGGCCGCCGGATTGCCACGTTCGGCCGCCCCGATGAAAGCGTCCACCCACCACAGACGGTGTCCGAAGCTGACGTTGACCGATTCCACCTTTAGAGACTGCCACATCACCAGGACCCCACGGCGTAGGGTCATTACGTGCGTGTCGCGACGTTTAACCTTCACGCAGGCGTCGATGGTTGGGGTCGCACGACAACGGCCTTCGAACACGCGTGCCAACTCGGTGCCGACATCTTGGTGTTGCCCGAATTGTGGCGTGGCGACGACGGTCAAGACTTCTTCGCAGACTTCGAACAGCGGCTGGGGATGAAGGGGCTCTTCGTCCCACTCGCGCGAGTCCAACGCGTCACTTCTGGACACGGCGGACGGACCTGGCAGCCCCTGCTCGCACATATCACTGGCGAGCGGGGACTCTATTTCAATGAGTACCGTCGGCCCACGAAGCGTCAGGCACGTAGGCAAGAGTCGCTGGCCTCGGTGGAATCAGGCGATTGGGGCCTCGCGATGTTGACCTCACTTCCGATTACGGATATCCACGCCGAGCCACTTGATCGGCTTCCTCGGGAGCGCTCGAGAAGGTCATTGATCGTGGCGCGGCTGAGCTTCGATCGCCAACCCTTTTATGTCCTGGGTCTGCACGGCGCGCACCTCAGTCACGGCTCCTATCGACAGTATCGAAGGGTGAACGAAATCGCCGCCTCGTTGGACCGCGAACTTCCTATCGTGCTGCTCGGAGATTTCAATTGCTGGCGCCCACTACTAAGGATTCTGCTTCCGGGCTGGCGCACGCTCGCACGGGCCAGGACCTGGCCGTCACGACATCCCCATAGCCAAATTGACCACATCTTGGGACGCGGCCCCTGGCAATCTCTCTTCGCCGACTCGAGCCCAGGAGGAAGCGATCATCGCGCCCTCGTCGCGGAACTTGTTCTGACGAAGACAGAAGTCCCTTAAGTCAGCTGGACGCTCTCGTCTACGACGACCAAGGTCTTGCCGTGGTTGCCTCCGCTAAAGAGCAAATTCAGTGCCTCGGGTGCGTGTTCGAGCCCACGAACCAGATGCTCTTGGTGCGCGAGTTTTCCGTTCAGCACCATGCTGGCGAGCTCCAATTGAGCCTCCGGCGAACTTTGAGGCGAAGTCAAGGACGATAAATCCCTCCATTCGTCCACGGCGCATAATGAGCATTGCCGTGTTCGCCAGACCCTTGGGCTTTTCCATGGCGTTGTACTGCGAAATGGCACCGCAGAGCACCACGCGAGCGCGCATGGCGATATTTGAGAGCACCGCATCAAGGATGTCGCCGCCCACATTGTCGAAGTAGAGATCGACTCCGTCGGGACACGCCTCGTGGATGCGACGGGCCAACGATGGTTCACGGTAGTCAAGACATTCGTCAAAGCCGTACTTCTCGACGACCTCGCTGCACTTCTCGGGACCGCCCGCGATGCCCACGACCTTCTTCGCTCCACGATCCTTGGCGATCTGTCCAGCGACCGAACCCGTGGCACCCGCGGCACCCGAAACGACCACGACGTCACCTTCTTTGATCGCCCCTACCTCAGTAATTCCGAAGAACGCCGTGATACCAGTCAATCCGACGACATTCATCACGGTTGCTAAGTCCAAACCCATGCCCTTGGGAATGACCGAGAACCTATTGTTCTCATCGGCGATTGCCCACTCTTGCCATCCCGTCACGCCACTCACGACGTCGCCAACGGCGTAGCGAGCGTTGTTGGACTCGACCACCACGCCCGCGCCTCCTGCGCGGATCACGTCACCGATGCCGATCGGCGGAAGATACCCGGGGGCGTCATTCATCCACGTTCGAATTGTTGGATCGACCGACAAGATGCCCACCTTGATCAGTGCCTGGTTGGGACCGCATTCGGGCACCGGCGTCTCGACGATCGACGTCGTCGATTCGTCGACTAATCCCGTCGGGCGCTCGTTGAGAATTACTTGACGATTGTTCATAATGCTCCTCTATTGTCCACGCCACGTTAGGTCCAATACAGGTCCCGCGTGTCTCGTCTTGTCCGTTGGTAAAATGTTGCTTTCGGAGGTGAGATGTCGCGAGAACGTAGTCTGCGCTCACAGCTTTACCGTGACGCTCGGATAATGGGGAATTTCCAAGCCGCCCTCAAGGGACCCGCACCTTTTGCCAAACGTTACGCGCGACGAAAGGTCTATTCCAAGACCAATTCAGCCACGCGCGTTATCTTGCGCTCATTGGGTCTCCAGTAGATTCGATCCTTACAACGAGAGGCCGTGAAAGCGGTAGCCAATGCCGGGCTCCGTGCGAAAATACCGCGGCCGCGCGGGCTCTGGTTCGAGTTTGCGTCGAATGACGGTCATGTGGCGCCGCAAGGTTTCCTCGCTGGTGGATGCGTCAGCGCCCCACACTGTGGCGAGCAATTGATGATCGGTGACGAGTCGCCCACCTGAAGAGACGAGGGCGGCGAGGATCTTCCACTCGACGTCGCTGAGCGCAACCAGCTCGCCGCCTCGACGGGCCTCCCTCTCGTCAAAATCGAGGATGAAGTCGTTGGTTCGCAAACTGTGCTGGGCGCCTTCAGCGTCGATCTGGTGCAAGGCGGCACGTACCCGCAAGATGAGGTCGCTCATCGAAAAGGGCTTCGCCAGGAAGTCGTTCGCGCCATCATCGAGAGCCACCATCTTCTCAGGATCACCGCTTCTCGACGAGATGATGATGACGGGAAGTTCGCTCGACGTTCGAATCGTCCTCAACACGTCCAGACCGCTCGTGCCGGGAAGTTCGAGATCGAGAATGACCAGATCGGGTGCACCATTTTTGAAGAAGCGCAAGGCCTCATCACCACTCTGGGACGTCGTGACCAAGAAACCGCGCGCCTCGAGATTGGTTCGCACCGCACGAAGGATTTGCGCCTCGTCATCCACCACCAGGATTCGTTGCGTCATCGGCCCTCAATCTTGTTCAGCTCAATGACAACGGTGAGTCCACCGCCAGGAGTGTCATCGAAGCGAAGTTCGCCGCCGAGCAGAGCGAGGAATCCCGAAGCGACGCTCAGACCGAGTCCCGCGCCCGAACGCTCGCTGTTCAAGTTCACAAATGACGCCATCATCGCTGCGCGTTTCGCTTCGGGAATGCCCGGGCCACGATCCATAACCAGAATCTCGATGCCCTTGCCAGTCGATCCAGCGTTAATCCGAACCGGTTGATCGGGAGGCCCAAAGCGACAAGCATTGCTCACGATATTGGCGATCACTCGTTCCACGATGTCGGGATCGGTGATCAGTGGTGGGAGATCTTCGGGAAGCTCGATGACCAGGACACGACCGTGGGTGTCAATCGCCTCCAACGCCGCTGGACCAGGTCATCCACGGCGACGTTGTACATCCGAGGACCACGAGATGCGCCTCGAGGCGTCCCGCATCGAGCAGATTCGTCACCAATCGCGTGAGTCGCTTGACTTCACGATCCGCCGCCACCAAGAAATTGTGTTGTTCCAGAGGATTCCACTTGACGTCATTGATCAACAGTGACGAGACGTTGGCCTCAATGGTTGCCAGGGGCGTGCGAAGGTCGTGTGAGACTGCGCGCAGCAATCCGGTGCGAAGTGCGTCAGTTTCGGCAATTGCTTGCATGGCCGCCGCCTCGTGCGCCATGCGTTGTGACTCCAGACCCGCCGCAACTCGTCCCGTAAAGGCGCCGATGAGTTGACGATCTTGATTATCGAGCGTGGCTCCCGCCATCACCAAGACGTGGTCATCATCGATTACGAAGCGCGCGTTCATCTCCGAGGTTTCACACACCTCGCCGCTAAAAGTTCGGTCTCCCACTCTCCGTCACGACGTTCGAGCAGCGCCACCGTGGGAACAGCGAATACCGCGCGAAGTGAGTCAAGGAGCGGGGCGATGTCCTCTCGAGTCGTCGCCACGGTCGCCGCGGCGCGAGCCAGAATTTCCGCCTCGGCCCTGGCGCGTTCCGCCTCGCTGATCGCTGTGCGAATTGATTCATCACCAAACTCGCTCCGACGGCGAAAACCAAAAAGGCCACGATCGCGACAAGATCGTCGGGTCGAGCAACCTCGAGCGTGTGATACGGCCTTACGAAGTAATAGTTCTCCAGACCCGATGCCGCAATCGCGACTACGACGCCGACCAGGGCGCCACCCCAACTCGACAACGCCAAGACGACCACGAGAAAAACCAAGAACACGGTCGAAAGCGACACACTCGTGCGTACGGAGGTCAGACAGACGGTGATCGCAGTGAGCAGCACCGCAGCGAGCGCCGATGCTTCCAATTGTCGTTTCCAGGAATAGCGTGCGATTCTTCGTCGTTTCCAGGCACGACGAGGTCGCTCTCCTCCCACCGCGATGATGTGTACGTCGAGGTCGCGAGCCTGTCGCAAGACTTTCTCGATGACCCCCGTTCGACTTAACTTCTTTCTATTTCGACTCGACCCCATGACAATTTGGGTACCCCGCTCCGAGCGCGCAAAGGCGACGAGGGCACTGGCGATATCTTCGTCCACGATCTCTTGGAACGTACCCTCGAACTCAACCGTCAACTCTCGCGCCAAGGTCGTGTCAGCGCTTCGCTGCTCGAGCCCCCCGGTATCGATGACGTGAACCGTGAAGATTTCGGCACCCGTTCGTGAAGCCATTCGCGCGGCCCTACGTAGGAGGACTTCGTCGGTAGCTGAACCGGTCACCGCGACGATCAAGCGCTCGCGAGTCTCCCACGCGGCGTTGATCTCATTCTCGTCTTGGTACTTCTGCAAGGAATCCTCGACGCGATCGGCCAGCCAGAGCAACAAACAGCTCTCTCAAGGCCGTCAGGTTTACCGATCGGAAGAAGTTCGAGAGGGACGCGTCGATCTTCTCGGCTGGATAAATGTTGCCGTGCGCCTTATTCGTCGACGAAGCGCCTCAGGCGTGATGTCGACCAGTTCAATTTGATCGGCGCGCCGAACGACCGCGTCGGTAACCGTCTCTCGCTGTACGATCCCAGTGATTTTCTCGACAACGTCGTTGACCGATTCAAGGTGTTGGATATTCACGGTCGTTATGACGTCGATGCCGGCGTCGAGTAACTCCTCGACATCCTCCCAACGTTTCTCGTTCTTGGCGCCGGGCGCGTTCGTGTGCGCCAATTCGTCCACGATCGCTACCTGGGGCCGGCGCGCGAGTACGGCGTGCAAATCCATTTCTTCAATCTGAGTGCCCCGGTAGTCAAAAGACCGACGCGGTACGGTTTCCATATCTCGGATCTGCGCCTTGGTGAGTGGGCGATCATGTGTCTCGACGAGACCAATCACGACGTCGGCCCGGCCCCGCGTTCGCGACGTCGCCATCCCTCGTCACATCTTGAAAGACTTGGCCAACCCCCTGGCGCTAGACCCAGGTAAACGCGAAGGACGCCTCTGGACATGGCTATATAGCTGAAACGACGTCGCACGGTGCTCGTCGCTCCAGCGCTCTCCAACGTTCCCGACTCGAATCGAACGTGAGTCAAAGCGATCACGTGACCTTGACTAGCCGAGCCTGGCGAGTGCTTCGTTGAGTTGAAGGACGTCGATGTAGCTCGCGCCCAAGAAGCCGAATTGTGCCGGATGCGTCTCCTTGGCAATCAACGAACGAAGGATCGTCGAAGACAGACCCGTAGCCTTGGCGACCATGGGGATCTGCACGATGGCGTCCTGAGAAGAGATGTCGGGGTCGTAGCCACTGCCCGACGTCGTAACCAAATCGGGTGTGGGATTGACACCCATGCGGTGCCAATACTTCACGAGCGCCTCGGTGTCGGTTCGCAACAATTTCGAACGAGGGCCGAGGTTCGTTGCGCCCGACTCGCCAGCGACGCCGTTCGCAATGAGAGGATTGTCGCCTCCCGCCACATTGTCCTTCGCGTTCGCGGCGTAGGGACCCGCATCGTCGGGTCGTCCGTGAAAGAACTTGGGGCTCGTCCAGTTTTGACCAATCAGTGTCGAACCGTTCGCGGTGATCGATCCATTGGCTTGACTGCGAAAGAACAACTGTGCGACCCCGGTGCCAGCCAACGCGTAGACGAATCCGAAAAGCACGAGGCAAATGACCGCCATCACAATGGAGCGTCGAAGATGTACGAGCATGTCAATCTCTCTTTAGTAGGCGTGCAATTGCACAAGTATGAGGTCAATTATTTTGATGAAGAAGAACGGAACGATGACGCCTCCAACGCCATAAATCCACACGTTTCGACGCAAGATCGCCGATGCGCTCGCGGCTCGAAATCGCACACCTCGCAGGGCCAACGGAATCAGCGCAATAATCACGAGTGCGTTGAAGATGACCGCCGAGAGCACCGCGCTTTGGGACTGTGCAGTCGCATGATGTTCAGCGCATTTAATTGGTGATATTTAATGGCGAACATCGCCGGAATGATGGCGAAATATTTGGCCACATCGTTCGCAACTAAATGTGGTCAGTGAGCCCCGCGTAATCAGCAGCTGTTTGCCAATTTCCACGACTTCAATCAGCTTGGTTGGATTGCTGTCAAGGTCGACCATATTGCCGGCCTCCTTGGCCGCCTGGGTGCCGCTGTTCATGGCTACGCCGACATCGGCCTGGGCTAACGCCGGCGCGTCGTTGGTGCCATCGCCGGTCATGGCCACAAGCATCCCCTTGTCCTGATACTCCCGGATCAGCGGCAATTTCTCTTCCGGCGTCGCTTCCGCCAAGAAATCATCCACACCGGCTTCAGCGGCAATGGCGGCGGCGGTAAGCGGATTATCCCCGGTAATCATGACAGTATTTATCCCCATCTTCCGCAAATCGCGGAACTTGCACCTTGATGCCATCCTTCACAATATCTTTCAATTCAATGACGCCCGAGATCTCGTTGCCCGTCCGCCACCACCAACGGCGTGCAGCCCCCTTCGCGCGATCTTCTCACACGCCCGGTCGATGACGTCGGGAAATTCGCCACCTTGCTCGCCAATATAATTTTTCATGGCTCGATTGAACCTTTACTGATTGTCTTTCCCATGAGATTAATTCCGCTCCTGCGGGTTTGCGCGGTAACGGGAACAAGATGTGGCTCCAGGGCGTCTGAGTTGCGTTCGCGCAATTATAGTTCTCTTTCGCCAAAACGACGATGCTGACGTCCTTCCGGGGTTTCATCAGCCAACGAGGCAACTGGGCCGCATCTGCAGTTCTCTTCATTGACCCCCGGTGCCGGAATAAATTCCGTCGCCATCCGGTTGCCAAGCGTAATTGTACCGGTTTTATCAAGCAGCAAGACGTCCACATCGCCCGCGGCTTCCACCGCCCGGCCCGACATTGCCAACACGTTGCGTTTAAAAGCCGGTCCATTCCGGCAATGCCGATCGCGCTCAGGAGACCGCCAATGGTGGTCGGGATGAGGCAAACCAGTAACGCGACCAGGACGGTAACAGATACTTCCATCCCCGAATAAATGGCATAAGGTTCATGGTAGCCACCACAAACAGGAAGATGATCGTCAGGCCGACTAAAAGAATTGTCAGGGCGATTTCGTTCGGTGTCTTCTGACGCTTAGCCCCTTCCACCAGGGAAATCATCCGGTCCAAGAAGGTTTCACCCGGATTGGCCATGATACGGATTTTAATCCGGTCGGAAAGCACCCTGGTGCCACCGGTAACCGACGACTTGTCGCCGCCCGATTCGCGGATAACCGGCGCCGATTCGCCGGTTACGGCACTTTCGTCCACTGAGGCCATGCCGTCGACGATTTCCCCGTCACCGGGAATAAATTCGCCGGCAGCTACCCGCACGACATCGCCTTTTCTAAGTTCGGTTGCGTCAACCAGTTTCGAGCTGTCACCGGTAATCTTCTTGGCCTTAGTCTGGCTGCGGGCGCTTTTTAGCGCGTTGGCCTGGGCCTTACCCCGGCCTTCGGCCACAGCTTCGGCAAAATTGGCGAAGAGCACTGTCAAGAACAACCAGACCGTGATGGACCACGTGAACGTGCTCGGGTGCGCGAATGACTCGAGCAAGGTAATGATCGAGCCCACCAAGACCACGAACATCACCGGATTTCGTACCTGGACTCTCGCATTCATCTTGCGCACCGATCCT
This sequence comes from uncultured Acidimicrobiaceae bacterium, assembly GCA_963834545.1. Classification (GTDB taxonomy): domain Bacteria; phylum Actinomycetota; class Acidimicrobiia; order Acidimicrobiales; family RAAP-2; genus RAAP-2. The sequence continues at coordinate 14,522 of CAWICL010000009.1, forward strand.
TTGAGTGCTTCTTTGAGTATCTCTCGGTCAAAGAGACCCCGGGACTGGGCGACACCGTGACCGCTCGGGTCGGTGCTCGCAGGAGTAAGGACGGTGGTCATTAGAAGAACCTTCCGTGACTGAGTTGCTCGACAATCGGACCAAGGGAGACAGCGGGGAAGAACGTGAGACCACCGATGATCATGATGACGCCAATGGTGAGTCCGACGAACATGCCGTTATCAGTTCGGAAGGTACCGAGCGACTGGGGCACCACGCCCTTTTCAGCCAACGCCCCTCCGAGTGCGAGTGCGGGGATGATGATGCCGAAACGACCTATCAACATGTCAATCGCGCCAATGATGTTGTAAAAGTTCGTGTTGCCCGAGAGACCGCCGAACGCGGATCCATTGTTGTTGCCTTGCGAGGTCAACCCGTAAAGGATCTCGGTGAACCCGTGAGGTCCCGCATTCAACGGACCGGCTCGACCCGCCGCGAGCGACACCGCGAGCGCCGTGATGACCAGGACTGCAATAGGCATGACGAGGGACCCGAGTCCCGCGAGTTTGACTTCTCGAGCTTGAATTTTCTTTCCGAGATATTCAGGTGTCCGCCCTATCATCAGGCCCCCGATGAAGACCGCGATGATCGCGTAGAGCAGCAACGTGTACAGACCGCTACCTGTCCCACCAGGTGTCACTTCTCCGATCATCATGCCGGTCAGTAGACCGAGACCACCGATTGGAGTGAATGAGTCATACGAAGCGTCCGCAGACCCGGTTGAGGTCTGCGTCGAAGCGACGCCGAACAAGGCGGTCGACGTGTCACCAAAGCGCACTTCCTTACCTTCGGTATTGCCGACAGTCGAATGGATACCGGCCGCCGCGACCGCCGGATTGTTTTGGTGCTCGGCGAAACTTGTGTAACCCACCCAGACACTGAAGATCAGAACCATCACCGAAAGCAACGCAAAACCGTGACGGACGCTTCCCACCATCTTGCCGAAGGTGTAGGTCAATGAGAATGGAATCGCGAGGAGAAGATAGATCGAGAGGAAGTTCGTAATTCCCGTCGGATTCTCGAACGGAGTCGCCGAGTTGGCGTTCAAGAAACCACCACCGTTCGTACCGAGTTGCTTGATGGCTTCCATAAAGCCAATAGGCCCTCGCGGAATCGTTTGGGTGACTCCATTGAGCGCATCCCTGATGCTCACCGTGCCAGCGAGAGTTTGTACCGCTCCCTGGGCAACGAACACGATACCGAAGAGAAACGCAATGGGCAACAAGATGTAAAGCATGCATCGAGTGATGTCGACCCAGAAGTTACCAATCGTCGACGAATTGCGGCGCGAGAAACCGCGAACAAGCACAATCGCCACCGCAATGCCAACGGCTGGTGACACGAACTGTTGAACCGTCAAGGCACCAATTTGCGAGAAGTACGACATCGTCGTCTCGCCGCCGTAATTCTGCCAGTTGGTATTCGTGAGGAACGAGGCCGAGGTGTTGAAACTCAAAGCGGGACTCACACCGTTCAAATGTTGTGGGTTGAGCGGCAACGATCCTTGCAGTCGCAAGATTGCGTACGTAAAGACAATTGAGACGAACGAGAAGACAATCATCGCCCCGGCATAACGCTTCCAGGTCTGCTCTTGTTCAGGGCTCGTGCGCAGCGCGCGGTAGATCGGACGCTCAATGAATCCGAGCCAGTGGACCCTTCCATTGAACACTGCTTCCATATACGAACCCAAGTAGCGCCAGGTGAAGGCGAGCAGGACGACGAGCAGGACGAGCGTGAGAAAGAAACCCATCTAGAACTTCTCCGGTTTGAACATGGCATAACCCAGGTAGAGGAACATGACGACCGCGATAATGAGCAAGACGATCTGACTGGCGCTCATACTCGGTCCAAAACCCAAATGAGACCTAGTGATGCCGCGGCAAAAACCACAAATCCCAAGATTGAATAAATATCTGACATGAAGGTATTCTCGTACTCAAGTTCTGAAATTCTTCTTCAAACGGGACCGAAGTTCTTCATAATTTCTAAATAGGTTTCGTTGGCCGGCCGCACAATAAAAGGTGCGAGAATGACGACGTGCAACGACGTATCATCGGCTCGATTCTCGGCATTGCGGTCGCCCTAGGATTCGGGGCTGCGCTGTTGCCGTTTCGTGCCGATGTCAGCTCCACGACCGTCGCGTTGCTTTTCGTCATTCCGGTGGTCGCGGCGGAAGTATTCGGAGGCATAACCACTGGATTCTGCACCACGGTTGCGAGTGCATTCGTCCTTGATTTCTGGTTCTTGAAACCCTACGACACCTTGAGCATTGGCACCACACAGAACTGGGTCGCGCTCTTGGTCTACGTGGTGGTGGTCTTGCTGATTGCTCGCATCGTCACCAGTTTGAAGATCGCTCGAATCGAGACCCAACGAGGACTGCCGCGATGCGACGGGTCTTTGAACTCTCCGAGCTCCTCGTACAAAATCGTTCGGTTGACGATCTGCTTCGAACCATCGTCCAGGCGGTCAAGACGGTCTTCAACATTCCCAGTGTCGCCCTGCTCGTCCTCGAAAACAATCGACTCACGGTTGCCGCTTCAGTTGGCGAGCCGTTGACGCCTGAGGAGTTGCGCCAACTCGATCCCCAGTCCGGGGTACCCGTGAGCATCCGCTCAGGACACGGGGGTTCAAACGGACTCCGTTCGGTTGCACTTTCGACATCGGGACGTCCCGTCGGGATCTTGGTACTGCGCGACGTACCGATGTCAGTCACCGACGAGGCGGTTTTGGTGACGTTCGCCAACGACGCCGCCCTCGCCCTCGAGAGAGCTCAGCTCAGAGAATGGGCGCTTCGTACCGAAATGCTCGAAGAAGTCGACAAGCTCCGCCAAGCCCTCATGGGTGCGGTATCGCACGACCTTCGAACGCCATTCGCGACGATCAAGGTGGCCTCGTCGACACTCTCGAATCGCGCGAATGTGATCTCCTTCGATGATGCGCATGAACTCTACGAGCTCATTGAGATCGAAACGGATCGATTGACTCGGCTGGTAACAAATTTGCTCGATATGACACGCATCGAAGCGGGTGTACTTGAGATCAATCAGGTCGCCACTCCCATCGACGAGCTGGTGAAGGAAGTGGTCGGCATCATGGCAACAAGTTTGAAGGAACGAACACTTCGTGTGGACGTCCCCACATCCTTGCCCGAGGTTCTTGTCGATCGCTTGCTTATCACCCAAGTCCTGGTCAATCTGCTCGACAATGCCAATCGACACTCGCCCGCCAACGGCATCATTAGCATCGCGGGCGTCGCTCGGTCCGATGACGTCGTCGTGTCCATTGCCGACCAGGGACCGGGCGTGGCCATTGAGGATCGAGAGGCAATCTTCAATCGTTTCGAACAATTCAACACCGGCGGCCGCGCAGGTCTCGGCCTCACCATCGCAAAGACCTTCGTCGAAGCCCACGGGCAAAGAATCTGGTGCGACGACGCACCGGGAGGTGGCGCGCGTTTCCATTTCGCTCCCTCGACAACCGCACTTCGAGACGGGCGTAAACACCGTGGCGAGAGTCCTCATTATCGACGATGACCGTTCGCTTTTACGGGCACTGCGTCTCGGTCTGCAGTCCGAGGGTCACGAAGTCACGACCGCAGAAACCGGCGATCAAGGACTTTCGCAAACCGCCCTTGTGAATCCTGATGTCGTGGTCTTAGACATCGGACTTCCCGACGTCGATGGCATGGAGGTGTGCACCAGGATCCGCCAGTGGAGTGAGGTTCCGATCATCATCTTGTCGGCGACGGGCGATGAACACCGCAAGGTTGCTGCGCTCGATGGTGGGGCCAATGACTACGTCACCAAGCCGTTCAGCATGGCTGAACTTGAGGCGCGAATTCGAGCCGTCATCCGAACTCGCACGCCCGATGGAGTAGACGCAGAGCCGAACCTCATTTGTGGCGCCCTGACACTTGACTTCGTGCACCACGAAGCCACCAAGGACAACACACCACTCTCCTTGACGTCCAAGGAATTCGAGGTACTGGCATTCTTGGCGCGTCACGCGGGACGAACCTGCACGCACCAAATGATCCTGGGCGCGGTTTGGGGTGCTGGTTACGGGGGCGAAGCACAATACATTCATGCCTACGTGCACCGACTTCGCCAGAAGTTGGAAGACGAGAACGGCGAATTCTTGCGAACGGTCCCGGGTATTGGTTACTGCTTAGTCTGCGAACGCTGACGTCTTAGCGAAGTCGAGTGATCTCAACGGTCACGCCCAACGCGCGCGACGCGGCACCGTGATAGATGCCCTTCAGTGGCGGGACGTCGCCGTAATCACGTCCTTTCGCGACGACGACGTGACTCAGTCCGATGTCGTCACCGTTGGTTGGGTCAAAGCCCACCCACGCCCCGTTGAAATACTCGACCCAGGCGTGACTTTGACCCGAGACTGTTTCGCCAAGTGCGGCCTCGGCGTTCGGGTGCAAGTACCCCGAGACGTAACGGGCTGGAACTCCTTGGCCGCGAAGAAAAGAGATCATGAGGTGCGACAGGTCTTGGCAGACGCCACTCTTTTGTGACCACGACTCGACTGCGGTCGTGGTGACGTACGTTGAGCCCGCGACGTAGGCAACGCGCGCGCTCACCATCGATGAAACCAACGTGACGAGATCATCAACGTCATCGCTCTTCACTCGTGACGCCAATTCGCGGTGGAGCTTCTCTGGCAACTCAGTGCGAGCAGTGCTCGAAAGGAACTCTGCGTAGGTATCGACGATCTTTTCGTCACGCAAGTCGGCGAGTCCAAGGGAAGGAACTTCGTGCGCGACTGCGCTCACGTCGACCAGAGCCGTCGCGGTGACTTCGAGTTGCTGATGGCGGTCGTGCAGGTCAAAGGCCGTCACCGCCGAACCGAAGTAGTCCATGTAGGTCAATTGAGACGCAATCGGATTCGTTTGAATGGTGGCTTCCAGTACCTGTTGTCTTGACGAGCTCAGCGGCGTCATTCGAGCCTCGTTATACGAAGATTCGGCAAAGCCGTCATAGATGAAGCCCGTGACGTGGCGAATTGACAGGCGCGAGGTCTCGTCCATGATTCAAACACCCCGCTCTATCGCCCAAGGCTCAGCGATGACCTGGCGAAAGTAGCGGGTCGTTATTTCGTCATTCGCCGACGCGCACGTCTGCTCAACGAATTCGAGCAATTCGGGAAGTTCCGCGACCAGCGTGTGAGGATCTGAGTACTCCAGACGGTTTCGCGCTCGACCGATTGTACGTCGCGCGTTCGACGTGTCTCCCACGCGACTGTGCGACGTCGTGAGCTGTTCGAGCGACTGATCAGCGACGTTCAAGGAATGATAGACCGAGCGCGGGAACAATCGGTCGAGGAGCAGAGAACGACGCCAGAGATTCGGCCGTGGCGCTCCCGTGTGATTCACGCAAATAGGACTCCATCGCACCAGCCGCTCGAAGCAGCGTGAGCCAATCGGGAGAACTGTGCAGGCCAACCAACTGAGCGTCCAAAAGCCGACACGTCATGTCGATTCGTTCGATACTTCGACCGAGGACCAAGAAGTGCCAGCCCTCGTCGTGACTGATTGTCGCGTCACTCAGACCCGAGAATTGGGCTGCTCGATCCGATACGAATCGAAAGTAACTGGCCGCACCGACTTTGCGTGCTTCGCGGTGGCGAATCGCAATTTCGTCGTGCGTTCGATTAATGCACACCCACATCTCAGAAGAGATCACCTCTCTGGACCGGCGAGCGTTCTCGTACGCCGCGCGCAGCGAGCCCGTTATTGCGCTCGGACTGTCCCGCGAAAACACCAAGTCATCCAGGACCACATCAGTGGTGGCGGGCCGATCCTCGTCAAGCGCTACTCCCAGGATCGCGAAGAGCGATCGACACGCGTGTTCAGGGTCGCCAAAAGGATCCTCAGCGATTCGATGAATGTACGCGTTGATGATCCGCGCGGTGCCATCAGCGCGTTCAACGTAACGCCCGATCCAGTAAAGGGACTCCGCCACCCTCGAGAGGAGTCGTTGATCGCTCATTGCTCTGCCTCGCTCGGATGACGAGGATCAACTTGGCGAACAATGCCGTTGGCGGGAGGGCGCAGGTGATGGCCATTGACCCGCGCACTTGGCGCATCTTCAAAGGTCTCGGGACTCGCCAATACCCAGGTGTCCTTCGAACCACCCCCTTGACTCGAATTCACGACGAGGGCCCCTTCGGGCAGCGCCACGCGCGTGAGCCCTCCGGGAAGGACCCACACGTCACGACCATCGTTGATGGCGAAGGGCCGTAGGTCGACGTGGCGCGGCGCGAGTTTCCCCTCGACGTAGGTCGGCAGGGTCGACAGCGCCACGGGCCTTTGGGCAATGAATCCCCGAGGGTTCGCCTCGACGTCTTTGCGCAGTGACAGCAGGGTCTTCTCATCCGCTTGAGGACCAATGACGATTCCCTTGCCACCCGAACCGTCAACGGGCTTCACGACGAAATCGCCAAGTCGGCCAATGACGTCATTGAAGATATCGGGGTCGTCCAAGCGGTAACTTTCGACATTACGAAGGATTGGCTCTTCGTTTCGGTAATAGCGGATGAGGTCGGGAACAAAGGTGTAAATCAATTTGTCGTCGGCAACTCCGTTGCCAAGAGCGTTCGCGATCGTCACCGTATTGGCCCGAGCGGCATTCACCACACCAGCAACACCAATCAACGAGTCGGGTCGAAAGTGTACGGGGTCGAGCCATTCGTCGTCTACGCGACGATAGATCACGTGCACGGGACGCTCACCTTCGGTCGTTCGTAGTAACACTCGATTCCCCACGGTGACGAGGTCACTGCCTTCGACGAGCTCGACGCCCATCAGTCTGGCGAGCAGCACGTGTTCGAAGTACGCGGCGTTATGCACCCCCGGAGTCAAAACAACCACGGTGGGGTCGCGAACCTCCTCGGGAGCTGATCGACGCAGCGCCGCGAGGAGTCGCTGGGGGTACTCATCAACGGGATGAACACGCTGGTTCGAGAAGAGTGAACCAAAACTTTGCGTCATTGCTCGTCGATTCTCGATGACGTACGAGACACCCGATGGTATGCGCAAGTTGTCTTCGAGCACGCGAAAATGGCCATCTTCGTCGCGAATCAGGTCCACGCCGGAAACGGTGATTCTCGCCGAATGCGCCGGCACGATGCCCACCGCCTCGCGGCAAAAGTGCTCACTCGAGGTGATGAGTCGGCGTGGGATCACGCCGTCGTCAAAGCAGACGCCGTTTTGATAGACGTCGCCGAGGAACGACTCGAGGGCGAGGACACGTTGTCGGATGCCGCTCGCGAGCGTGTCCCATTCGACGGCGCTGATGATTCGAGGAATAAGGTCCAGGGGAAAGGGACGTTCTTCACCGTCGTGAGCGAATGTGACGCCGCGTTCGCGAAAGGTTCGACCCAGTTGGTCAAAACGGGTCTGGAGTTCACCTTCACCGTAACGGCCAATCTCATCGACCACACTTCGATAAATGGGTCGGGGCTTTCCCGGTGAACTGAAGACCTCGTCCCACGCCTGCTTGGGATCAATATCCACGTGCGACGGTCCCATATCAAAAGTTACCTTCTCTAGTGTTACGAGAGTATTTCGCCTCCGCGTGGCGAAAGCGAAGGTGCCGTATCGTTAACGTCTCGACGGTTCAAACGGTCCTGAAGCTCTCGAGGAATCAACCAAAGACTCAAGCTGGTGCGATCGTCAATGAAGCTCGAGCCTGCTTATAGGTAAGCCAGCGACCGACTTCGAAGTCGTACAACTTGCACGTACGCGTGCTGGACCGAAAATCCTTGAATCGCCAGGGCGTATCGTGCACCACGTCGGGATAGGCCGCTTCAATCGCCTTGGCGGCCTTTTCCAAGTTGTACATGGGAATGCGCATGTCGACGTGGTGGGGCGTGTGAATCATGATCCAGTGAAAGAAGAAATTCAAGCCCTTCGGCACACGATTGACGGTGGTGCCTTCCATCTGACCTTTGAACTTGGTCCATTCACCACGCTTCCACCAGCGGATGTCGGGTTGTACGTGATGCACGTGCACCACCGCACCGATCATGGCGCAAAATCCGAGGAAAGGAATCACTTCGACGCGCACGATCATCCAAGCGACACCGAGCCACGAATGTGTACGGGCGTAGCCCAGGGCGCCAAAACCGACCGCCATGAGCACGATGAAGCTCAGTGTGAAGAGTCGATCCCTTCGAATCGACTTGACCCAGCGCGCGGGAGGACGAAAGGCGATCATTTTGTGCCACCACACCTCGAGCAGGTAATACAGTCCCGTTCCCATCCACGACCACTCCACTCGATGCATGAAGCGACCTCGTCGACTCAGGTCCGCGTACTCCTGCGCCGTGACGGGGTGCCATACGAAGTCGTAGCCTTGGCGCACCGTAAAGGCGTGATGAATTCGATTGTGCCCAAGGACCCACGCTTCGAACACGTGCCACGAGGGAAGCATGGCCAGCTTGCCAATGACCGTATTCTTGCGCTTCGTATTGAAGAGGGCGCCGTGGGCCGCATCGTGTGCGACCACGAACAACCCGGTCACGGCAAGAATCGTGAGAATCTCGATGGGAATATCGACAAAGGGATTCGCGAAGAACACGAGGAGCACCACGGCCGCCACGTAAATCGCAAGGTCTCGAAAGAAGTAACCGAGGCCCTTCCACGTCGGATTGCGATACAGCGACTCGGGAATGAGGTCGATCACCGGCTTCAAGGAACCTTCTGGCACCGCGCTGACTTGTTCGTCCACCATATTGTCTGTCACACGACTCCCATGTGTTCAATGCCTCTGTATGCACGACACACCCTGTGCGCAGGCCATGAGTTGTTCTTCGTTCTCACGATAGATTCCCTAAATTGCAAACCAATAGGGGCTTTAGTCATTGTCCGTTTCACGCGTGAACGAGCGTCGGGTCCTTGTGAAAGAGGTCACAATCCCATACCTCACCCCCCGGGACAACGAATACTTATCATGACCTCTATCGTTCAATTCCTTGCTCGTCGCGCGGCGCCAAAGCGCCGACTGCTCACCGGGGCGATTTTCCTCTTGGGCGCGGGCGCCCTGGTGCTTACGAGCTACATCCACTTTCATCTCTGGCACGATGACGGTTACCGACACATTCCAACAATTGGTTGGATGTTCCTTCTTCAAGCGATCACCGGTGTAATACTGGCCGTCGCCGTGCTCGTCGGACGCCGGTTATGGTCGGCGGTCCTCGGCGCTGGCTTCGTGCTCTCGACCATCGCGGGATTCTTGCTCTCGGTGACGAACGGATTTCTCGGATTTCACGATTCGTGGTTCGCACCATTTGCCAAGGAGGCCTTCGTCTGCGAATGCGTCGCGGTGGTGCTGTTCGTTGCCGCCGCGCTTCTCATCGCAACGAGTCCGCGCTCGCACCTCGACTAAGACGAAGGTTCGACTCCTCAGGCAGGCACTTCGCCCGACGCGACCATCGCACTCGTGGGAACGGGCGATCCACCTGCCGGTTCGACAGTGATGCCGAGCACCGTGGGTGAAGAACCCGAGACGGTGAAGTCGACACTGCGAGGCGAGGTTCCCATGATGCCAATTGAAATGGGCTTCCCACCAATAACGCCCCACAGTTGGTACGTGTCACCCGCGCGAAGCGTCGGCAAATTCGAGTGGACCAAGTAACCGCGTCCGTCGGGTACGAGCACGAATTCGGCCACTTCTTTGCTCGTCGAGCTCGCCAGGGCCCACGACCGTATGACCCGGGGTCGCCAACGCAGCGTCCACGGCACTGCTCGCGGCGAGTTGGCGCTGCAAGTTCGTGACCCGATGAGCCTCGCTCGAGAGGTTCAACGCCAAGACCACGATGAGCGCGGCCGCGACAGCACCGATGGACGAGAACACCGAACGCGCCGAGGGTCGGGCAAATCGTCGGGCACGACGTGTTGCCACATCATCAATGGGTAGAAGCAACGGCATGGGACGGTCCTCTTCACCCTCGTCGTAGATGCGACTCGAGATACTTGACCAAAGTCCTTCGGGCAACGGTTCCACGGAGTTTCCGAGGGCCCCCGCCACTTCCAACAGCCCATCTAATTCGCTCTGACATTTCGGGCACGTTCGCACGTGCTCATCAATTGCTGCTCGCTCGGCTTCGTCAACAGCGTCGAGCGACAGCGCCGCGAGTAATTCGAACGCTTGGTCGTGTTTCATGCTTCCGCCCCCTGAATGCCTGCCTCGTTAAGAACCCTTCGCATTCGACGCATTCCGCTTCGTATCCTGCTCTTTACGGTTCCTTCGGGCTGATTGAGAATTTCTGCCACCTTCACGTACGTGTGTCCTTCGAAGTACGCGAGTTGAATGACGCGACGTTCGTCTTCGGGTAGTTCGTCGAGCGCTCGGGCCACTTGGTCAGCGAGGGACAGATCCCACGCCTCGTGTTGCATGTCATAGACGGCCCGCGCAGTCTTCGCGGCATCATTGAACTCGCGATTCCGTCGTGCATTCAGCGAACGAATCGCATCCACGGCGCGGGCGTGCGACTGGGCGAGCAGAAATGACCGCAGTGAACCTCGCGTCGGGTCGAATCGATCTGGTTGATTCCAGAGGCGTAAAAAGACCTCTTGGGTGACGTCTTCGGCCTCAACCGAACTATTGAGCACCCTTCGAGCGAGCCCGTAGACGGCGCCGCCGTGGCGTCGGTACACCTCGGCGAGCGCCACCTCGTTGTAGCGCCCGATCTGGGTCACTAATTGGGCGTCGCTGTCCTCACTGAGATCACTCATACCTCTCTATTCGTAGCCGACCACACGCCCAGATTGCGAATTTCGAAAGAACTTCCCACCAAATGAATGGCTGGGTCTCGCCTGGCGGAGATTGTTCAGCCACCCAGCCCAACACCGGCGAAGAATTTCTCATCCGAACGCACTCGCGCGTCGAATAGTGATTGAACCTACCCAAGGAGGACATCACGATGAAGATAGATCAAAGAGCACTCGGTGAGTTGCTCGAAGAGTCCCAAGACCTGCAGGCCGACGCCATGCGTCCAACGCATGATGCGTTGGACGAGTTGGTTGAGGTCACTCGTTCTTCGAGTCCAAGTGACCCGCGAGACAACATTGCTTTTCACGAAGGACACAAGCAAGGGATTTTCTCGAGTCTCTCGAGCGCTCCGTTGCTCGCCGCTGCTGGTGGATTGACCTTGGTGGGCGTGCTCGCTTCGGCGGCATCGGCGTCAAGCTCCCAAGACGTTCAAGTGCTCCAAACGGCTGCCTCGATTGAGAACCTCGCCGTGGCAACCTACAAGACCGCGCTGACGCTTCCCTACATCGGAAGCTCCTCGGCGAACGCGGTGGTGAACAAGTTTGCTCGGGTCACCATGAACCAGCACGCCCAACACGCCGACGCGTTCAACGCCGCAGCGCGCGCGCTCGGCGGCGCTCGACAGACCAAGCCCGATCCGGCCTTCGTCCCGGTGGTGAACAAGGCGGTCGCAAGTCTGTCCGGTGCCAGCGCGGCACAGGGGACGCTCGGCGTCGTTGGCCTCGCTCTCGAATTGGAGAACATCGCCGCCGAGACCTACGTCAAGGACACGACGTTGGTGTCCTCTTCGGTCAACAAGGCGCTGTTCGCAAGCATCATGGGCGTCGAGGCTCAGCACGTCGCGGTGCTGCTCGCCGTCCAAGCGTTGTTGAATGCGAACGCTCCCCAGTTGATTTCCCTGGCGCCCGGTACCGCCGCCATGCTGCCCGCCGCAGCGGGCAGCGTCGGATTTCCCAACGCCTTTTACAAGACCAACAGTGCAGCACCAGCCACGCAAGGAGCAGTCAAGTGAGAAAGAACATTCCAGATAACGGTGGTTTCCAAGGGACCGAGAGCGAGCTACTCGCAATGACGCGTGACCTTGATGACATGCACCACGACGTAGGCATGCCCGCGATGTGGGAGGGCGTGTCGAACATGATTGACAACATGAGCGACACCCGAGAGCCACGTTCCACGAGCCGACGCAAGTTCTTGTTTGGCGTCGGCGGCGCGGTCGCCGGAGGAGCACTCCTCAGCACCGGCCTGACGCCTTTGTTGGCGGGAGCGACCACGACACAAAAGCCCTCGCCAAAATCCATACTCACCTCACGGACCTTCCCCCCGGCCGGCCTGAAGGGTGACTTGGCGGTGGCGGCGGTGGCGGCAAGTTTGGAGAACCTCGCGGTGTACGCGTACAACGCGGGCCTCAAGGCTGCCACCGCCGGAAAACTCGGCACGGTGCCACCTGCAGTCGGAACCTTTGTGACGACCGCACTTTCCCAGCACACCCAGCACGCCGAGGCGTGGAATGCGGTACTCGCGGCGAACCACAAGGCTAAGGTCACTGAAGTGAACCCAACGCTCGCGCCAACGGTCAACGCGGACTTCGCCAAAGTGACTGACGTGCCTGGACTGGCCGAACTCGCCCTCACCCTGGAGACGATTGCCGCCGAGACCTACCAGGCCGAGACCTCCAAGCTCATGAGTACCGCGGCCATTGGATTGTCGGCGTCGATCCAACCGGTGGAGATGCAGCACATCGCAATCCTCTACTACGTGCTCGGGCAGTACCCAGGAATCCAAACCTCGGGCGGGGCCGCGCTGGCCTTCAGCCCCATTAACCAGGCGGTCTAAATGCGTACGTTCATCAAGAGCAGGGTCACTGCGGTATTGCTATCAGGGACCCTGCTCTTGGCGGGCGGCGCCCTCAGTGTCACTTCTCAAAGTGCTGGTGCCAGCGCTATGAAGGCTGCCAGTGTTTCGATCACCATACAAAATTTCATGTTCATGCCCATGAAGGTGGTCGTGAAGCCTGGCGAGACCATAAAAGTCACCAATAAGGACAGCGTGACGCACACCTTGACCGCCTCGGACGGCAAATTCAATACCGGAGACGTGATGCCCCACCAGACCAAGTCATTCAAGGCACCCACCAAGCCCGGCACCTACGACTACATCTGCAGTATTCATCAGTACATGACCGGCGAAATCGTGGTGAAGTAGCGAGCGTTCCCGCACTACTGTCGCGACACCCCAGAATGCGGTGTTTCTTGCAGTTGAAGTCATACCCTTGCCAAAGCTCATAACGGATTCATCCGACGTGCAGGAGTCGTCATCTTCGTGTACGAAAACTGCGGTGTTGGCACAAGCTGTCTCAACCGAACAGACGATGACAGACTGTGCACGAGTGAGACCACGTCCGAGTGAGGGGTTCGCATGACGAAGCGCCACGACGAACACCAACATCCACACTCCGTGGATTCGCGCAGCGACATGCGTTACGTCCTCGTCGCACTCGGGCTTATCAGCGTGTTCCTGGTGTGTGAATTACTCGGGGCAGTCATTGGACATTCGCTCGCGCTCTACGCTGACGCGGGCCACATGTTGACCGATGTCGTTGCCCTTGGTTTGAGTGCTTGGGCCATTCGTCTCGCCGTACGCCCCGCCGTGGGACGTTGGACCTTTGGATTTCAGCGAGCGGAAATTCTCGCTGCGGCGGCCAATGGTGTCGCACTGGTCGCCATTGCTCTGCTCATTGGTGTCGAGGCCACGCAACGACTCGTTGATCCTCAGCCCGTTCACGGTGCCCTCGTCATCGTCGTGGCGTGTGGGGGTGTATTGGTCAACGTTGTCGCGACGATTGTCTTGGCGAGGGCAAATCGCACCAGTCTCAATACTCGAGGGGCGTACGTGCATATAGCGACGGATCTCTACGCCTTCATCGGAACGGCAATTGCGGGCGTCATCATCGTCACCACCGGGTGGCAACGCGCCGACTCGATTGCTTCACTCGTGGTCGTCGCGCTGATGGCGTACGCCGCCTGGGGACTCCTTCGAGACGCGGGGCAGATCTTGTTGCAAGGAGCACCCAATGACCTAGACCTCGAGACCGTACGGACGCATTTGATGGAGATCGATCACGTCTTGAATGTCCATGATTTGCACGTATGGACAGTCACCTCAGGTTCGCACACGGTATCGGCGCACGTGATTGTCGAGAACGCCTGTTTTGAATCTGGCCACGCCCCGCAGATCCTCGATGCCTTGCAGCATTGTTTGGCGGAACATTTCAGGATTGAACACGCCACCTTTCAATTGGAACCAGCGTCGCACCTCGACCACGAAGGAAAGATGCACCCCTGATGATCGTTCGCGCAACCAACGTCAACGAAAACGAAGTCGAAGGAAGCTAACACCTCGAAATTCTGCGTTGCCCAAGACCTGACGCGCCAAATCAAATGTTTCGTAATGACTTTGGTCTGCCGGATAGATTCTCACGGAGTCATGCCAACGTTGCGTTAAGGAGTCGCCAATGGCCCTCCGAGACGACTTCGACGATGCCGTCGACAACTTTGAGGGCCGTCGCATCGTCTATTGCGTAGGTCGGCAGCGGTATCGTTCCGGCCCACTCTTCGATCTCGGACAGAGAATTTCCGGGCGAGCCATCTTCGACAAGATGCACACACAGTGCGAAATCGACCAGGCCCAAGCCACGTTCAGCGTCGAGCCCCATATCGCTTCTCGTTGGTACAAAACGCACATTCGATTCGGCGTCACAGTTGTAAGGGGTCATCACAATGCTCCCGGCGCTGCACCCCACGTAAACCAAGTTGTGCAACGAAGGTAAGAGAGCGGCGAGCCCAGAGTGTTCCATCCAGTGACGCAAGTAGAGGACGTTGCCGCCCCAAACGTAAAGCACGTCGGTCTCTCGAAGCATCGGAACCCAACTCTCTTCGCGGATACTCGTGAGTGCGGTGAGTTCCAAAACACCCAGAGACTTCCATCCCAATTCCGGCGAATGGCGACGGAGCCGTTCCGCTGATTGCTCCCCATGCCATTTGAGAGCCGTTGGGAAACGGATAGATCCCGGTTGGGACGATGAGCGCATTCGAGTCTCCGATCGGCTTTCCAAGAAGATCAACGAGTGCGCGACGGATGCTCGGATTACTGACTCCCGACGAAGTGAGAAGAAGCCTCACACGTTTCCTGCTTTCATCTAGAAATGAGGACTTGCGTGCGACATGATTCCCTCAACGCCGTCCCTGGCTTTGTTAGTCAAAAACTCAATGTTCACGATGCCACGATCATTACGTGACGATCTTGACCTCACTCGAGTTTTGATTCGTAACAATCTTGACCTTCCAATGAATCGACACGCGATTATCCAGATATGCCGCCACCGCTCTCGCTCGACTGTTTGCGAGTACTGCGCTGTTATTCGCATAACCAATAATTGTCACTGTCGAGCCTTTCGTCAACGTACTCGCCAAAGACTTGAGGGACTTCTTGGCCTGCGCACTGAGTGCATATTGCGTGGGGCCGAACGTGATCGTCGTCGAGTGAGGCGTCAGAGGTTTCTCGATGACGAAGACTGGATCGCTTTCGAACTTTATGGTCACCGAAGGAGGGTCGGGTACTGGAGTGGGGACGGTGCCCACCGGCACCAAAGATCCGGACGAATTTAGCTCGTAGATGACTTCACCGGCAGTGAAACTCGGATCTTCGATGGTCATCGTCAGGGGCACGTTCGAATTCGGAGAGGCACCAATCCGTTCTCCCAGGTGACGGCGAAGGAGAGAATATACGAATTTCCCGGAGGTGGCTTCAACGATGAAGTGTTGATGGGATAAACACTGACGGTCGTCGGGGTTGCGAATGCGCCACCGGGGACATCAACTTGCACGCTTGCCAGCGAACCACTGGGCGTCCCGACACTCGACGAGATCTCCTCACCCGACGACGTCGACGTGACCGACGTTGGCTTGCCGTAGTCCGCACTCGTAAAGACTCCGCCCGCTGGCGGCGGAGCGACCGACGGCGGCGACGAGTTCGTCGTAGAGGTGTGGCTTTGAACGACCGAGATGCTCTGCTGAACTTGCGCGGCAGCGACGTAGGTTGAGCTTCCCGCTTGGTTCGCGTCAATGACGCACGTGCCGACCGCGGCGAAGGTCACCACGCCCGATGCAATCGTGCACGAGGCGTTGGTCGTCGAGGTGTCGATGCTGAACAGTACGGCACCGCCAGGAGCAGTTGCCGTCGGGGTGTAGTGCGTGCCAATAACCGCAACTGCGGGTGGCGTAGAGGTCGAGGTGATGCTTTGGGTCGAGAGATTCGGATCCTCAACCGCCCCGGCGTCACAGAGATCGCCCGTCGGGGTAGCCGTACCTGACTCATCAGCGGTCACTGGACAGAGCCCCGATGTCGGGTTCGGAATGAGGCCAATTCCTGGGTTTCCGGTGGTCAGCGCCACCGTTGCTGGCGTTCCTGACAGGCTCGCGACATCAGTTCCCACCAACGCACTGACGACGTCGCCAGTCCCCCCGTTCTCACAAGAACCATCGATTCCGGCGTTGTAGCCATTATCGGTCCACGTGGCGCTCAAGTCGAAACTTTGACCGCAACGATCTCCAAAGAGATCGCCCGCGACCGTCGTTGCGATGGTTCCACCCGTATCGAGGTCGTTATAGGACCGGTTGTCAATGTCGTTGCCGTCGCCACCGGCGTTTTCGCTGAAGGTCGATTGGGTAACGGTCAACGTACCCGAACCGCCGAACTGTGCGTTGTCAATGCCGGGTGCCAGGTCCGATGCACGATCCATCGATCGTCGAGAATGAAATCGTCGCAGTTCCCGTTCCGCTTTCACCACCATTAAAGATCGCCCCACCGTCGTCGGCGCCGTTGCCGTTCAACGTCGAGTCCGTCAACGTCAGCGTGCCCGTTCCGCCATCGTCACCGTTGTCGATTGCTCCACCGAGATCACTGGCGTTGTTGCCAGAAAGAGTCGAACCGGTGATCGAGATGTCGGCGGAATTACCATCATCGCCGTTGTCCACACCTCCACCGTTCCTGCTCGCTGTGTTCTGTGAGATGCTCGAGTCGGTGACGGTGACCGACGTCCCGTAGACGTTGTAGAGACCTCCGCCACTGAATCCGGCGGTGTTCTGGGACACTGCGCTCGATGAGACTGTGAGCGGTCCGGCGTTTAGAATCCCACCGGCAGCAACGGCGGTGTACTGATTCGGATTGTTCGTAGAGTTCTGAGAAACCGTGCTCGAGTTCTCAATAGTCAGACTCGCCGATGAGTTTGTCGTGTCGGTTTCGGCGAGATTGTAGCCGCCATTGACGATGCCGCCCGCTCCAAACTGGTACTCCCCCGCGCAGTAATTGCTCGTCACGCTTGAGTCCGAAACCGTCAACGTGCCCTCGTTCGCGATTCCACCTGCGCACGCATCCGAATTGCTTGCATTGTTTGACGAGACCGAACTATCGACGATGGACATGGTCCCCAAGTTAAAGATCCCCCCTGCCCCCTCGTTTTGAGCGTTTGGCGGAGTTATCGGTGACGTCGACGTTGTTGAGGGTGGGTTCCCGGCGTTATCGATCCCGCCCGCACCTTCGCCGTCCACGCTATCGCACCTCCGGTACACGCGTGACACCCGAACTTCCCTCGATTGTCACGGTCGCTCCCGAGTCAACGACGACCGCCGGGCCGTCGCTGTTGCCGTCCAGGGTAACGTGACCCGAGTTCGCTACGAGGTCAAAGGTGCCGTTCGTGATCAAGAGCGTTCCGTCGTAGGTTCCCGCAGTCATGTCGATTACCGTCTCACTTCCCGAACTGATCCTCTGGCCAATCGCGAACCTAAGAGAGCACGGGTGTGAAGCCGGGCACGCGGGATTCTCGCCACCTCGTCTCGCCTCTACGTGCAGAATTCGGGTCGAAGCACTTGAGGAGTGTGAGAACACCACGCCGAAGGTGCTCGCGCCGATGAGGACAACAACGCCAACCACGACCACAATTCGAGACCGCGACAGAACGGCTCGCACGCGTGATTCAGTGTCTCGCACAGTCGTAATCATGCGGCACCAACGCTTGAAGCCGCGAGAGGCACCAACTGCGTTTCATGAAGCGCCCTGTTTGAAACTGCAACGGGCGATACCCGGGCTCGCGAAGCGGCGAGATTGGCCTTCACGACGTAGGCCGGATTCTCCGGAGCGCATGCTGCGGCACGAAGGTAACACTCGTGGGCGGCTTCGAATTCGCCGAGGCGGAAGTGGCAAAGACCTTTTACTTCATTTGGCAACTCGCACACGAGGCGCCGATCATAGGCAGGTCCGAAGTCACGCTGGTACGACCAATCCGTTGCGAGCAGCTGATCGAGGAGCACAATCGCGCGACGAAGCTCTCCGCGTGCGATGGAAGTTCGAGCGTCTATCCAGAGCAGTACGCAGTTGTTAGGAAAGGCTGCACGAGACTCCTCGAGCAGCGCGGTGATCGAGCGTCCTTCGCCTTCC
>CAWICL010000010.1:0-10489 GCA_963834545.1 uncultured Acidimicrobiaceae bacterium
AGAAGGTTCCAATCATCGGGTTTGTCAACTTGGTGGAGCAGCTCTCAAAAGGAAGACCTGGATTGGAGGATTTGGCGAGTGACATTCAGATGCGATTTCGCGCGAAAACTATTTCCAAACTCCAAAACCTTCTTCCCAGGCGCCCCGGATGACGGTCGACCAATTGAAGTCACAGTCAAAGCCGTTTGAAACGGTCTGAACAATTTGACGGTGGGCCGTGAATCGCGTAAAACATGGAGTTGAATCCAACTCACGTCATCTGGCATTTCTAGTTTCGATGAACGGGCTTCGGACGGATTCATTCGTCGCAACCCTTCGAAATAGCGGTTACTTAATTTCCGAAGTTTCGGCAAGCGAGATACCGCATACATTCCAATGCCCTGTGGGTGCCGAAAATGTCATCCGACCTTGTTGATCTGGGACTTTGACGTACAGTCGGCCCCGACCAAACATGGGAACGCGGTCGTATTATTGAGGTGTCGACTAAACCGACCACAGTCCCGCAAGTTGATTCCATACATAACTCACCTTTGTTGATCAAAACCTCATAATCACGAAGAAATTTTGGTCGGCCATTCGAACTTGTGCTAATGGACTCCACGTTCCCTTAATGCCCATATGATGCCCAAGTTCCGGATTAGGGAGAGACCTCCACTCATATACAAAAGATGATCAGGACCATGAACGCAACAATTCTGGATGGCCTACCACCCTTTCAAGGTGGCGGCACGGGTTCGAATCCCGTTGGGGGTGCTTCGTTCTTCCTGGTAAACAGATATTTCCCCCAGACTTGAGGATTGCAAAACGTCCTGTAGTTGGACGAAAATTGGGACGTTAATGCCCGTGGAATACCAAAAATGTGATCGGCGCTGGCTTTTGGGTTCTGACTTTTTACGTATGAGAAGCTAGAAATCGAATAATTGGGCAGCTTCCACCGACACTGATTTGAATCATCTCAGAAATGAGAGACGCTACAGACCGATCTTCCTCAGCTCGTGTTCGCTTCTTCAACGTTGATCTGGTTACAACTAAATCAGATACGACCCCTCGTTGTTTACTTCTCACAATCATCTCGTTGCATAGGAGACTTGCGCCCATTTGATGTAACTGATATAGTTACATCAAGACCACGAAAGGAAGCCTGTGTCAGATCTTCACTACGAATCACTGCTCATGAAGCGCGAGGGGCTCACGAGAGACTTGCCTCCAGGCCTCAACGAGGACTTGCGCTGGGTAACGAACTCAGCCACGCTTATTTTCGGTGACCATGACGCCGTTCTCGTAGACACTTTCACGACAGTTGCCCAGAACAAAGAACTCGTCGAATGGGTTCGAGGCCACAACCGTCGACTCACTCATGTTTACCTCACTCACGGTCATGGTGACCACGTATACGGCATCGGCCAACTTCTCGAAGCGTTTCCCTCGGCGCAAGCCATCGGGACTTCCGGGACTCTCGACCAGGCGCGCATTCAAGCACAAGAAGAGTATCGTGACGGATTCTGGGGACGCTTGTTTCCGGGCCAGATTCCTGCGCCCGTACTACCCGACGTGATCGCGGAAGACCATTTCATGCTGGAGGGCCACAAATTACAGATCTTGCAAGCTGGACACACGGACACCGAGGACACAACCGTCCTTTGGATACCCGACATTCGCCTCGTCGTCGCTGGTGACGTTGTCTACAACGAGACACATATGTATATGGCCGAATCGACCGCCGAATCACGCCTCGAATGGATTGCGGCTCTCGAAATGGTTCAAGTCACTTGACCCGATCAACGTCGTCGCCGGACATAAATTCCCGGGTCGCACTGACGACCCTGCAACAATTGACGACTCAATTCAGTATCTGAAGGACTTCATTGAGGCGGAACGCACCGCTTCGACGGCGCTCGAGTTATACGATGCAGTGCTTCGGCGCCACCCTCGACGGGCGAATCCGGGCTCTCTCTGGGGTGCAGCGAAACAGATCAAAAACGCAACCGCGATGATCCCCAAGGAGTAGCGAATTGAGCGCGAATAGCAGGTTGGCCATCGCGGTGCACGCAATGTCGTGGATACGTCTTCATTCCGAACTCGGCGGCGGTCCAGCCACTTCGGAGAGCATCGCCGCGAGCGTTAAAACAAATCCGGTCGTCGTTCGCCGCCTTCTCGGACAGTTGCGAGATGCCGGGCTCGTTGCGTCGCACCGCGGCACTCCCTCGGGTTGGACCCTCTTGCGACCAGCGACCGAGATCACCCTCCTCGACGTCAAGAGTGCCCTCAACGACGGCCCCGCTTTGGCCCTGCACAGTTCTGCACCATCTATGAATTGCCCAATCGGTTACAGCATCAAGACCGTACTTTCCGAGGTCTTCGAAGTTGCCGAGAAGGCGGCCAACGACGCGCTCGCAGGCGTCACGATCCAGCATGCGCTCGACCAAATGTTGGTTCGCTCTAACCAGAGCAAACCTGAGCTACTGGCCAATTTCGCCAAGACGATTTAGTTTGTCCTCGTGTTCACTGGACAGCGGGCTCTTTGAATTACGAACACATTCGAGCTGCTTCGAGGTGTTAACGCTTCAAGAACCTTCGCCGAGTTGTTCTAACAGAGCCGTCAGAGCGTCCGTCTCATTCGTGGTCAGGCCGCCAAAGACTGCTACGAAGCCGGTTGGTTCGACGACGATGACGACGCGGACATCCGCATCAAGGACCGGCACATTTGAGTCATAGCGCTTTTGGAGTTTTCTGTAAAAGGTAGCGTCAACGTCTGGTTCCATCGACTCGACTCGACCACGAACCTCAAGAGTTCGATACGCATTTTTGGGATCTTGGACGTGAAACGAGACACGACCGTCAGCGAGAAGATTCCTGTACTTTTGGCGCGTGCTGGTGTGGGAGAAACGGACTCTACTTCCGTCCCAGTCGAACCACATCACGCTGCTTTGTGGACTGCCATCGGGGCGGATGGTGGCCAGGTGGGCGAAGAGAGGCCGCTCGAGCAAGTCCACGTGACTCTGTGGTACTTCGCTAGTCATCACCCCACCTCTTCTTCGTTCGCAACACTCGAGACGTGAATTCTTTCGCTATCGCCAAGAAACTCAACGGTCACAAAAGCGAGAGGAGCGTCGCCGGCGTTCTCGAGATCGTGAAGAAGATACTGGCCTGGTCCGAACTCGATTGACACGTCTCGCCCTCATGGTAAGGAACGACACGCGTCGAACCATCGCCGTGGTGCTGGCGACTAACGCCCTCCGTTAGTGCGATCCAGAAGTAGTTGCAATTATGGCGGTGAGCCCCGAGTCGTTGACCCGGTTGCAGCTCGATTGCCCAGACCCGCACTCGATCGTTGGTCCACAAAATTCTCGATCCGACCGTTCGGTTTCGAGAATTAGCAGAGAAGTCTGCCTTGACCTCGAGCGGCCATTCTTCCTTCCTCGTTGCGCTCGACATCCTCACCAGGCGTTTCTTGCCCTTAATGCGCTCGTAGATCAAGGTCGTCTCCTCCAAAAGAAATGCTCGACTCTGGCCCTAACGACTCGTCCGCAGGGTGCAATTCGGCCAATCGCAAGCGTATGGCGCCGATTAATGGGATTTGCGGTTGAAGCATTCGCAAAGTTTCCCTCTTTGCCCCAGATAAGTCCAAGACATAAATTTACTGATTCGCATAGTATTTAGTTATGCCAACTTTTCGACAACTCGAATATTTGGTCATGGTTGGAGAACTCGGTTCATTCACCCGCGCTGCAGAGGAACTTCACGTCAGCCAACCAGCACTTTCCAGTCAGATTGCGGTGTTGGAACGCGAAATCGGTGCGCGTCTCTTTGACCGACTCTCGCGAACCGTTCATCTCACCCCCGCTGGTCGCGCAATGTTCCCCTACGCGAAGGCATCACTCGCCGAGGCCCAAAGAGGAATGTCAGCGACCCGCCAAAGCGCGGGACTGGAGATTGGCGAACTCCAAGTGGCGACCGTCCACTCAACGACTCTCGGACTCTTGCCCACACCTCTTCGACTCTGGCGGCAGGCTCGTCCAGGAATTCAACTACGTCTCCACGAATACAGACACGGCGACGAACTCCAAGCCGCCATGAGCAAAGGCGAGGCGGACGTCGCGATTGGTCCAACACCATCAAATTGGTCCGGCCCATTAACGAACCTCGGGTGTGAGGAGCCGTCTTAGTGGTTTCGAGCGATGATCCCCTCGCGGAGCTGCGCGGCCCACTAGAACTCAATCGCCTTACTGACCGAAGTTGGGTGCACTTTGCTCCCGGCCATGGACTCGCCGAAGTCCTCGATAAAGCTTGCTCGAACGCAGGTTTCAGTCCTAAAGTCGCACTTCGCGTCGAACAAACTGCGAGCGCACCCTTGCTTGCCGCTGCCGGACTCGGCCCCACTCTTGTCCCGGCATCGATCGTTCCTGAAAATTTCGAGGGAAGAATCTTTGCTACTTCACCAGCCACGTTACGAACATTGGCCGTCTATTCCCGCTCTAACGAAGACAAGCTAACGAGCGCATTCCACGATTTCATCGCCACAAGGATTGAACTGATGCCCGATTACGTTGAGTCGCGATTGCGATCGAGGAAGTAACGGACCTGCACGATCTGAGCCGATCGTTCTCTGATCGCTGAGACTTCGAAGCGTTCGCGGGCGAGAACATCGATTTCGATGACGTTTTTCACAGTGAATGATGAAAATATTCTCCAAGGCCTCAGATCCGAGATTCAATTTTCGAGTCGCAGTTGCCCATTCAAAGCGAAAATAGAATCTCTGAAAATTTCGACACTCCTAAAGGGTTCTCAACCAAGGATACAGTTGGTGCGTTCTCGAAGAAACACCACCCTCTCAAGGTTGCGCCACGGGTTCGAATCCCGTTGGGGTGCTTCGTAACCTGAATCCCGTTCAGCGAAACACAAAGTGGGACATGGGTCCCAGAGAAATAGTCTTCTGACGTGAGGTTGAAATTCTCTGGCGAGGTGTGGTTCTGGAGAGGGCCGTCGCCGTTTCACTTCATAACGGTGTCAGAGACTGCGAATAAAGAAATTAGGTTAGTTTCCACCGCCGTCACCTATGGCTGGGGAATGATTCCGTGTGAAGTCTCAATAGGTAAGACTCGATTCAAGACTTCATTGTGGCCAAAAGATGGTGGCGTACATTCTCCCGCTAAAGGCCGCCGTCAGGAAGGCCGAGAACATTGAAGTTGCTGATTTTGTCGAAGCCATAATCATCATTGATTAGTAGACCTCTTCGATTGAAAGTTAGCCATCATCTTCAGGCGGTCGAAACTGCTGTTCTCTCGCTTTGGCCAATGCGGTGCCACATCGCAATGAACCCTTTGACACCAATTGAACACTCACCATTACTGATGATTTCTTTTGAAACGACATCTTGGCCAGTCCGGAGAAAACGGTCATTCTGCAGACCGGCAGATTCTTCAACTCTTTGGTGTCGCCCATTCTGATCACACCTTTGGTGAAGAAGAAGTCGTTGATGCGCCTAAGGGATCTCGGGATCTCTGCTCGATCACCGTGCGAGGCGTCACGCTCGCGATGGCAATAATGGTGACGTGAGATTTCGTGCGACCGTGGAACCGCCCCGTCCAATGATGGGTCTCGTTGTGCCCGCCAAGGTCGTCGCGGCGCTCGGACCCAAGAAGCGGCCTCCCGTGGTCGTCACCATAGGTGAACACTCGTGGAGAACCAGAATTGCAATAATGCAGGGCCGTCACCTGATTGGCCTCAGCAATGCGAATAGAAGGGCGGCTGGCGTTGAGACCGGACAAGTCATAACCGTCATAGTGGAACTTGATGTGGCGAGCCGCGTTGCCAAGATCCCCGTGGAATTGAAGAAGGCTCTGAATTCAAGTCCCAAGGCACAACGTGCCTTTGAATCGCTAACCGAGAGCCAACGAAGCCAACACACTCGCGTAGTCGACAGCGCCAAGAAACCCGATACCCGGGTGAGCCGAGCCACGAGAATCATCGAAGAATTAGAAGGGCGATGACCGGCGTTCTATCTGAACGAGCCGAATATTCAACCCCGAGAAATCAGGATTGCGACCGCTAATGATTGACGCGATCAAAGAACAGTTATTCAACCCAGTCACAAATTCTTGAACTGGGCAGCGTCACGGCGAATCCTCGGAGACTTGGACCGCGCCATCCGATGAGAAATCTTGATACCCAACTGTCATCGAGTGTTTTCAAATGGCTTCAGTTTCTCCACCCAGCCTTGAGTCACAGCTCTTGGAGTACTGTCTTCCAGAACGTTCGCCAATGTTCAACGGCGTCTTGTGAACCGATCCCTTCGTGTTGCACACTTATCGTCGACTTCTCATTCGTCTTCGCAGAAATGTTCACTACGACTCGAGTTCCGTCATCCAGATTAGCCCGCCAATAACGCCACTTCTCAGTCTTTGAGATGTCTGGGCCTTTGGTCACTCCAACACCCGAGACATCTTGACGCGACGCCATAACCTTCGTCCATCGCCGAAGCGCGGCGTCAAGCGAGCCACTCCACGTTTTGCTCGCAGAGACATTGAACATTCCGCCTCCACTCTGTCCGGGAACGCGCCGTCCAATATGTTGCTCGTATTTCACCGTGATCATCTGTCGCCACCACTGAGGCGCTCCGCCTTTCGACGCTGCAGCCACGATTTCTTGGTGACTCAACGCCGCGGCATCAACCGACTCGAAGTAAACCAGCCACTCGTCCCATGTTCGGCCGGTTCCCGCCAATATTGAATCAAGACTCAACTCTTTAGCCACGACGCGATCCTAATAACTTGATAGGTCTCGAATCCAGCCACCAATGCGTAAAGGTCCTTCAACTCAACCGGAGCGGACGTCTCCCTAGTTCTCATCGAACTTTCGAGGACCGCCCTCGCATCCTGGATTCAATTTCTAAATTACGAGATTCCAAATCGGAAACTCCGGGAATGTCGTTTTTCTGATTTGAACTTCATTCGCGTTCGAACACACTGTTCGCAAGTTCCTCGAGCGCGGCGACGTCGAGTGGTGCAATCTCGCCGTTCTCCTCGAAGTTTGGTTGCGGCGAGAAGTGGATGAGTTCGGTGCCTTTTCTAAAAGCAACACCTTCATCAACGGAAAGCTGGGCCGCAAATTGCTCCGCTTCTGACTCACTTTCCATCTGAGCCACGAATACGTCGTAGGTATTGTGAGTCGCCACCGCGCAACAGTGCAGACAGCCCCGAGTCCGAACCAGCGGAAAACTAAGCGACGAAAGTCGCGAAAATCCCAGAGCGGTCGTCTTCGTCGCCGCAAAGTGATCAAGTCCATCGGCGACATCGACCGCCACTTGCGCGAGATTGATCGTTGGTTCGTACACGGCATCGTCTCGGTCAATGTACGGGCCCTACTCCACACTCGACCGGGTACATCGTGGGGCAGTGGCATCGCAAACATTCCCACGCCGTAGGAGGTATTCACTTCTTTCAGATGGCACGTATCGAGTGATCCGCCGTTCCACAGTGATTTTTGAAGCGTCTGACACCTCTGCCCACCCGGAGTGTACGGTCCGCCAAAGAGGGCGACGAGTTCAGCGTCGTGCGCATAATCGCCAAGTACGAGCGCTCCCAAGAACCACGTCGTCCACGGCACGTCTTTGATCGTCGGCAACAGTGAATACGCCGACAAAGCTTGGTGGAAATAGCTGACGTTCGCAGTTCGCCGACCGAGCACCACACGACGTTTTGCGAAAACGTGCAGTGCGTCGGTAGCGCTGTCCGTCAAAAGGGTCCGAACCTGAGCGCGAGCCTCGTCATCATAGAGTTCTGCGGATTGGACCATTGATGCCACGTTGTTGTCATCATCGTCGAGGACGTAGCGAATGACGTCGTCACTGCCCACCTTCGCGGACCCGAGTGACGTCGCGAAAGCTTTGGGGAGCGGGTCATCAGTCACTCCGAACACAGTAGGCATTTTGAATTCCGCCCGGATCTCTCCTTGTCACGGCGGACAAATTCTGGCGACCTAAAGCATTCTCGAGGCCACATGACGAAACGAATGCTGCGAAGTAACATGTGGCACAACTTTCGAGTTCGCCGCTCATGGCGCCATCGCACCTGACGACGTCAAGTTGGAACGGAGTTCAACGTGATTGCGTCTTTGACAGCACAAGCAGCCACTAGTTCAGTGGGCGCGCTGAACTTCAGCCAGGGCGTCATATTTCTTTTCTTCGTCGTCGGAGGTTCGCTTCTAGCGGGCGTCGTTGTTCTGATCGGACGCGGTCGTCTGTTTCGAAGTAAATCCACACCGACGCCTGACCCTTCAGAGTCCGTCATCCGGAGTTGGATCGCGATATCACTGGTCTTTGGTCTACTCGTCTTTTGCACCGCCGCGTTCGTCGTTGATGACGGTCAGCTCAGGGACACTCTGCTCGGAGGCTTCATCGCCAGCGTGAGTGCTGCGGTGACGTTCTATTTCTCTTCCAAGTCCACCGACCAGGCCGTCAACGCAGTGGTCAATCTGTCCCAAGGCAA
The DNA here is from genome assembly GCA_963834545.1 of uncultured Acidimicrobiaceae bacterium. GTDB lineage: Bacteria > Actinomycetota > Acidimicrobiia > Acidimicrobiales > RAAP-2 > RAAP-2. Next base: position 8,487 of record CAWICL010000010.1, read on the forward strand.
CACGCCCGCGACAGCGACTACCGCTCCACCACCGGGAATCGTAGGCCAGGCCTATTCGTTTCAGTTCAGCGCCAACGGCCTGCAAGCGGCCACGTTTCAATTTGCCCAGGGCGCCACGAAGGAGACGTTGCCCAAGGGACTCACCCTGGAGCCGGTTGGGAGACTGCACGGCACTCCCACCACGGCCGGTAGTTACTCGTTCAAGATCAACGCGAGCACGGCCACCGGAGCCATGTTCAGTCAACCCGTCACAATTTTGATCAACGCCAAGAGCTAACGAGCGAGTTGCCCAAAGCACGTAGTGCGGTGCCACTCGGTCTCTCCACACGTCAAACAGACCCTGGCTTCTTGAGCACCTGGAACATGTCGTTTCAGGTCAAATTGACGTGACAGGATGGCTTATGGACGAAGGTTTCGTGAGCGGCGCGCCGCGAACATGGCTGCGAATCGATGGTGCAGTACTCTTCTTCGCTTCGATTGTCGTCTTCTCACTAATCCCGCAGCATCACTGGTGGATTTTTCCGGTGTTGTTTTTTGCCCCCGACCTGTTCATGATTGGTTACCTTCGCGACACGAAGGTCGGCGCGCTTCTCTACAACCTCGGCCACAGTTACTTCCTTCCTTCGCTGCTCGTTCTGTACGGTTGGCACCATCACCTCGCCCTCGCCATTGGTCTCATTTGGCTCGGGCACGTCGGCTTTGACCGGATGGCTGGCTACGGTCTGAAGTACGACAGCAGCTTCAAACACACCCACCTTGGCGACCTCACTAGGAACAAGCACTCCACCCGATCGGAACCGTGATTATTCGCAGTCACTGTCGTGTGACGTTTCAGTGCTGTGTCAACGCGACCGCAGCACTGAAATAACCTTCTATTACTTGAAGTTGCTGAATTCTGCGAAGCGGAAATCAAGTCGTGTCTTATCGGGATAGTCAGACTTTCGACGAGGAAGACGAATGCGCGAGCCGTGCATTTCCTGGAGTCCGTGTTTCAGCATCGGCCCATCCACTTCGTTGAGGAGTTCATCATTGATCACCACCTCGTAATCGGGGCGTATTCCCATGAGGTTCCTATCAAACGCTGCATGATGTATCTTGCACAACGCGATTCCGTTAGGAACTATTGGGTCTCCATTTGGTTGTACGTCACTAATGATGTGAGCGGCATCGAGTAACTGAGAATGCCTCAAATTACACACGGCACACGCGGCTTCGTACGCGTGCAAAACTTGTTCACGAAAAATTGGCTGATGAAGTCGTCGTCTCGTTTCTTGCAACGCGTAGCGCTTTTCTGTGGCGGACAGAGACGAGGTATCAAGACCAATTTCGGAGCGATTGAACCAGAGTGTAAATTCATTCCTTTGTGAATCGTCCGAAATTACGTAAATCGGATAGATGGGTCTATAGAAGCCTCGTCTGACTCCTACAAAGTAAACGAGTGGGAAGCCGAATTCCATACAAAGTCGCAGCGACCTGTTCGTATAGGTATTGGGATCCGTGCCTTCATACTTATAACGTGGGTAACCATCGTCGCCAACAAGGTCTTCGTAGGGAGGAGCTTTGCCGAACGGTGTGAACGCAGTTGTGATAGATAATGCGCCTTGGAGACCAGCGGGTTTGTTGATACCCCGACCTCGTGCCTGACGAACAGTAAATTTTTCACCGTTGAACTGAAATGACTCGGTTTGACTCCAAAGCAACGTATCGTCCACAGAGGCCAGGAGTAGCTGGTCGAGATGCACGAAGAGTGCACTCCTAACCGCCAACTCCTTTAGTTCGTCCATCACCTCATACTTGCACCTGGGTGGAAAATGTGAGGCAACGTAGGAGTTGAACAGGGTTCGACCATAGCTATTACCCCTAATTAATCGAGATGGAGTTGCCCTAGTTTGATGGTCACCTTCATGTCGATGAATCCTGCAGATGAAACATTGGCGTACTCTCTCAATTATGAACAGATGAGGTCTTGGAGCCGAGGAGGCAGCTTGAGCCAACGTTCTGAC
>CAWICL010000011.1:0-68081 GCA_963834545.1 uncultured Acidimicrobiaceae bacterium
GAGAGAGTTTTCATGAGGTTTCGTGCATCGGACAGGGCCAGGTTGTTGGCGCTCGCGCTCGCGGGTGTGACGTTGAGCGCCGTGGTTGCTGTACCAGCAGGCGCCAGCAGTCCCAACAACGTGAGTGTGGTTGGTTATTCAGTGGTTAGCCCGCTATTCAAGGCCGAAGAAACCGCTTTCCAAGCCACCAGCGCAGGCAAGGGTGTGACGTTTACGAACTCCTTTGGCGCATCGGACACCGAAACCACCAACGTCGCTCACGGACTACCCGCTGACATCGTGAACCTCTCGTACTACTCGAACGTCGCGACGTTGGCGACTGACGGCGTTGTCCCCACCAATTGGCAGGATCAAGAGGACAGTATCGCCAGTGTCAATCCGGCGTTGACGGGGAGTGCAGCGGTGACGACCTATTCGACTCCGGGAATCTTGACTGATTCAACGGTCGTGTTCATTGTTCGAAAGGGCAACCCACTCGGGATAAAGACGTGGAGCGACATCATCAAACCACACGTTCGATTGGTGACACCAAATCCCGAAACGTCGGGTAGTGCGAAATGGATCTTCTCGCGGCGTACGCGGCATGGAAGGCTCTGGGTCACACTCCTAATCAAGATCAGAACTATTTGAAGTCAGTGATCGAGCACATCGTTGCCGAACCTACGAGCGGCGCGACGGCTCTGTCCACGTTCCTGGCGGGAACCGGAGACGTGCTCCTCGACTACGAAGACGATGCTCTCGCCGCCGTTGCGGCGGGAGACGCCATCCAGGTAATAGTCCCACCGCAGACTCTTCTGATCGAGAATCCGATTGCGTTAACCAACACTGGTGTCGCGAAGCCCGCCGCGGTGGCCTTCTACACGTACCTCTTCTCCACGCCCGGTCAACAGATTCTGGCGAATCTCGGATATCGCTCGGTGCTGAAATCCGTCTGGAGTGCCACGGAATCGAACTTCGCTTCGTTCAAGAAGTCCACGGACCTCCAAACCATCACCGATCTCAACAGCGGGGGTTGGCCAGTCTTGGATCCGGAATTCTTCGGAAGCACCGTGACTTTTGGAAGTGACAAGACGCATCCCACCTCGGGGATCGTCACCTATCTGGAGCAATTTGCCGGTCAAGCTAACTGACGAAACCACACTCGCACAACCCCGGTCGTCACCAACGTGGCGGCCGGGGTTCGTCGCGCCTCGATACGAAGCCGCTCGCGTCTACGCCGGTAAGTCATTGGCGGTGGGCTATCTAAGTTTGTTGGTCCTCATTCCCGTCGCGGCGCTCGTGGACAACGCTTTTGCCCACGGCATCGGTTCGTTTTGGTCGCTCGCGACGAACACTGAATCACTCGACGCGATTCGACTCTCGGTCCTTTGCTCGCTGTTCGCCGCGTTGTTCAACGCGGTCGCCGGGACTGCGACGGCGTATGTCCTGGTAAGGGACAGATTTGGAGGCCGAGGTTCCTTAAACGCGATCATTGACTTACCCTTCGCGCTCCCGACGGTGGTGGCGGGCATCACGTTTTACACCCTGTACGGGCCCCACTCACCGTTTCACGTGAACATTACGGGCACCTGGGTGGGCGTGAGCGTCGCCATCATGTTTGTGACACTTCCGTTCTCGGTGCGCGCGGTCCAGCCCGTCCTCGAGTCGCTGACGGCAGACGCCGAGGCGGCGGCGTCGACGCTCGGCGCCTCGCCCGCGCACGTGTTTCTACAATCACCTTGCCGGCAATCATGCCCGCACTGTTGACCGGAACGGGACTGCGTTCGCTCGGGCGCTGGGCGAGTACGGATCGGTGGTATTCATCTCGAACAACGTTCCCTATCACAGCGAAGTGGCGAGTTCGTATATCTACTCACTCGTGTCATCGAACCAAACGTCGGCCGCCGCCGCAGTGGCGCTTATGCTTTTGGTCGGCGCGCTGTTAGTACTGGTGGCGAGTAACGTCGCAGCTCGGCGACTCGCCAGGAGACGCGGATGAACCGTTCACCACTCTGGCTGCGGTTCGTCGTCATTTTCTACGTTGGGGCGCTGCTCGCCCTTCCGCTGGGATTCGTGTTCCAGCAAGCCTTCAGTCACGGCTGGGTTCAACTCTGGGCCGCGTTGCACGATCACGCCATGGACCTCGCGATCATCCTTTCGCTCAAGGTCGTGTTGGTGGCGGTGCCCCTCAACGTGCTCTTCGGCGTCGGTGTCTCGCTGTGGATTGTTCGTCATCCTTCGCCACTCAGTCACATCATCGACGTGCTCATCGACGTGCCCCTGGCCATTTCACCGATAATTGTGGGGCTGATCCTCGAGCTCGCTTACGCGCAGAACGGTTGGTTTGGCTCGGTGTTTGCGGCAACTGGTCTTCGCATCATGTTCTCGTTTCCCGCAATCGTGCTCGCGTCGGTGTTCGTCTCGCTGCCTCTCGTGTCTCGTCAAGTCATCCCTTTGCTGCGAGAAGTGGGGGATCACCAAGAGCAGACCGCTGCCACCTTGGGGGCCAAACCGGCCAGAATTTTCTTCACGATCACGATGCGTTCGATTGCCTGGGCTGCTGCCTATGGTGTCACCCTCACCATTGCGCGCGTGTTGGGCGAATACGGCGCGGTACTCATCGTGTCGGGCAATATCGCCCTTCTCACCCAGACGTTGACGCTCAACATAGGTGCGAATTTCGAGAACTTCAACGCGTACCAGGGGTTTGTTGGTTCCTTGTTACTGGCACTGGTTTCGGTGGTCGTGCTGGCCTTCATTGGCCTGGCCCGCCATCGCTTGGAAAGGAAACGTCATGGCAGTTTCGTATAACGGCGTCACGAAGTCTTTTGGGGACCGAATGGTGCTCGACGGCATCAGCGACAGCGTCAATGAGGGTGAATTGACCGCATTGCTTGGTCCTTCGGGATCGGGAAAGTCCACGTTGCTTAAGATCATTGCGGGACTAACACCCCTCGACAGTGGTCGAGTGTCCCTAGCGGGACGAGACGTCACGAACGCACCCGCGAGGAGCCGCCACATTGGATTCTGTTTTCAAGATTACGCCCCGTTTCGTCATCTTTCGCTGCGCGAAAATGTGGCCTACGGCTTGAAGGTGCAACGCGTTGGTCGCCAGCAGCGTCGAGAGCAAGTTGACGAACTTCTTCGTTTGGTGCGTCTCGAAGAGTTCGCGGAGCAGTACCCGCATCAACTCTCAGGAGGGCAACGTCAACGGATGGCACTGGCTCGGGCGCTCGCGATCAAACCTGACGTCTTGTTGCTGGACGAGCCCTTCGCCGCCCTCGATGCCCAGGTACGCGCCGAGTTGCGAACTTGGGTGCGCTCGCTGCAACAAGAAGTGGGCATCACGACGATACTTGTCACCCACGATCAAGTTGAAGCGATGGAGATTGCGGATCGCCTCGTCATCTTGAACGAAGGAAGAATTGAACAGGCGGGTCGACCGTCATTCGTCTATGACCATCCGGCGACGGACTTCGTCGCGTCGTTCCTTGGACCCATTACGAACTTCGGTGGTATCTCGTACCGCCCCACGAACTCGAGATGGTTGATGTGGCGAACAATGCTGAGGCCGCGACCGTTCGCGAGGTAATTCGACTGGGCTTTGAGGTACGGGTGGTCTTGGAGAATCAGGATCATTCGATCACGTGGGTGCAATTGACTCACGACCAGGCAAAGCAGCTCAACCCTTCAGGGGGGAAGCGCTTCAGTATCCGAACGCGAGTCCAGAATCCGGTCGTTTCAACAACACCTTCCTCCCAACTCGAGGCGCCCCGTTAGCCCTCAGCGCGAGCAAACACTGGTCTGGGGCGTTGAAGGGCTTTTGCTGGCGGGGTAGTGAACGGCGCCTCCCTTAACGAGGACTCGGTTCGCATATCCTCGCAATTCGCCGTCGTTTTCGTCACCCTTACAACAATCCTGGTGACAAGGGCGACGGAAAGAGGATTTTGGTCGGGCTGGGGAGATTTGAACTCCCGATCTCTCGGCCCCCAGCCGAGCGCTCTAGACCAAACTAAGCCACAGCCCGCGAAAGGACAATGTTAGCCGCAGGCACGTCATGCGCTGGGTCGATGTGCGCCGTGAGCTTGATCGGGATTGGTCAACCAAGCTCGGGCCTCACAGAGAAAGGCAATCGTCTCTCCCGTGGCTTTGGCCCGTAAAGCTTCGAGAATTCTTTCATCGAGTGCTTCGATCAGTTCACTGCTGTTCATGGATACTCCTCTCAACCCCCGGCGGCGGCGGTAACGATTTCAACGTGGTCATCAGTCTCCACGAAAGTGTTCGCCCAATCCGCTCGGCGTATGACTTCTCCGTTGACAGCGACGGCGATTCCTCGTGGGTCGATGTTGAACCGCGCGAGAAGATCATTGACTTTGATCCGTTCGAGCGCGACCTCGTCGCCGTTCACTCGCATCAATCCAACGCGTTCACGAAGTTCACGGCGTCCAGGGCGCTGAGAGGCGCGAGCGTGACACCGTGTCGGTAATGACCTGAGGACCAAGCCCATCGAGGAGGATCAAGGACTTCGAAGAATGGTTGAAGGTCGCGACTGGCTGGTCGTAGTCCAATGCGAGTCTCGAGGACGCTGGTCGTTTCGAGTGCGGGTACGACGTCAAGGGCGTCGCGCAAGAGGCGCTGGAGCTCACCGCTTTCAATGACGGCCTCTCGACGCTCTTCGGCGCTCGCGCCCAAAACACAGTAACCGCCTGGTCGGCTTACCATGTAGAAGTGCCGTCCTCGCACGAACGCGCGCACCATCGGATTCGCGCTTCGGTCCAGGCCCTCGACCCTGATCGTTATACCCCGCACAGGACGAACGACGTTGTTCGATGCCGAACGCGCTCCTTCGAGAACACCCGAAGCGCCCGTCGCGATGATGCCCGCACTCGCGACAAACTCACCCGACGCGGTCAGTGCTCGAACCCCACGGTCGTCAGCACCGACGCGAAGAACTCGGTCGCTAATGATTTTCACGCCGAGTAAGGCGAGTGCGTCAAGTAGCAGTCGAACTGCGTGATCGGGATCAATCCACGCATCACCCTCGATAAAAATGCCGTCGTTTATTCGCGGGGAGATCGTCTCAAAGGCTTCGGGCCACTCACTTCGTGAGGTCGGTCGAATGGGAGCGCGAAACTCGTTGGCAACGTGCACGTATTGTTCGACGAGCCCCCGGTCACCCGCATCCCAACCAACGAGGAGCGTGCCACGTTGGACAACGGGGACGGTTTCGCCCGTGAGTGTGAACAGGTCGTCGCCGAGAGCTCGCCACGCGGGCACCGCGGCCAATTGGCGTTGGTAATTCGCCATCTCGTTCGGGGCAATTTCGCCATTCGCGGCAATCATGCCCGCAGCGGCGAACGTCGCTCCACTGGCTGGTTGCGGATCGATCAGCGTCACCGAGTGGCCCGCTTGCACAAGGCGAAACGCGCTCGTGAGTCCGATAATTCCGGCGCCCACGACGACAACGTCGCTGTGTTTCACGCTCATTTTCCAATCGTAGGCGTCAGGGAAGTTCGAGATTTCGTTATAGTTGTGGTGGGTCAGCGTTGCCCCGCAAGGAAACGCTATGACAGACAACCTCAATCTTTACGACCCATCTTTCGAACACGACGCCTGTGGCGTGGGAATGGTCGCGGACCTCACCGCGATTCCGAGCCACGCGACCGTCACTGACGCTCTCACGATCCTTGAGAACCTCGAGCACCGAGGGGCCACCGGTTCGGACGTGGATTCTGGTGACGGTGCGGGTCTTCTCATCCAAATGCCCGACGCGTTCATTCGCCAAGTCTTTGAGGACGTACCCGCTGCGGGCGAGTACGGCGTGGCCTTTTGGATGATTCCTCGCACCCTCGAGTTGAATGCGGTACGCGCCCAAATCGACGAGGTGCTGGGTCGAGTTGGATTAGCGAGTCGGGGCTGGCGCGACGTGCCAGTAAATTCATCGATTCTTGGACCTACGTCGGGGGCGAGTGAACCACTTTTCGTCCACCAATTGATCGGCAAACGTGACCCGAGCGCGGACCTCGAACGTTCGATGTTCAGCGCCCGAAAGGTCTTGGAACATCAACTGGCCATCTACGCTTCATCATGCTCGCCTCACGTTTTGATCTACAAGGGGATGCTCTCCTCACCCCAATTGCGGCAGTATTTCGACGACCTGCGCGACGAACGTTTGACTTCGGCAATTGCCGTCGTCCACAGTCGATTCTCCACCAACGTCTTGCCACGCTGGGATCTGGCGCAACCATTTCGTTATATCTCGCACAACGGTGAAATCAACACCGTGCGCGGTAATAGAAATTGGATGACCGCACGAGAGACGACACTCGAAAGTGAACTCTTGCCGTTACCGGTGCGTGAGCTGACACCCATAATCACCGAGAACATGAGTGACTCGGCGAGCTTTGACGAGGTCGTTGAGTTACTCGTTCAATCGGGTCGGTCGTTACCGCACGCCGTGTTGATGATGATTCCCGAAGCCTGGGAACGCTCAACCGCAATGAGCTCTGAGCGTCGTGACTTCTATCGCTATCACGCTGCGCTGATGGAACCGTGGGACGGACCAGCCTCGGTCACGTTCTGTGACGGAAAAGTAGTGGGGGCAGTTCTCGACCGTAACGGTCTTCGTCCAGCGCGCTACTGGGTCACGAAGGATAAGCGCGTCATCTTCGCGAGCGAGGTTGGTGTACTACCGATCGATCCCGCAAACATTGAACGAAAGGGTCGGCTCCAACCGGGCCGCGTGTTTCTCGTGGACATCGAACAAGGTCGGATCATCGACGACGATGAGTTAAAGGGCGCCCTGGCAAAGAATGCTCCGTACGGTGCCTGGCTCGACGAGCAGCAGGTTTCCTTGGACGAACTCGACCCACAACCCATGCTTGTCGCGAGTCACGCCTCAATACGGCGCCACCAAAAGAACTTCGGCTACAGCGAAGAGGACCTTCGATTAATCATTCGACACATGGCCCAAGTTGGCGAAGAACCCATTGGTTCGATGGGCTCGGACGCAACGCTTCCCACCTTGTCACGTCAACGCCGAACGCTCTTTGACTATTTCACGCAACTCTTCGCTCAGGTAACCAATCCTCCCTTGGACGCGATTAGGGAGGAATTGGTCACCTCGACGCGCGTAGCCATCGGGGGCGAGGAGAACCTCCTCGCTGAGACCGCCGAGCACGCTCACCAAATCGTCTTGCCGTCGCCCATCCTCTCAACCGAGGAACTTGCGAAGATCCTGTACCTCGAAGAGAGTGGGCGCACTCGCGGCTTTCGAAGTGTCGTTGTGGATGGACTCTTTGAAGCGACCGGGTCATCGAGTGCCTCGGAACGGCTCGCTCACGCCGTCAGAGTCGTCTGTGACCAAGTCGTGCGCCAGGTTCGTGACGGCGCCAACGTGATCATCATGTCCGACCGCAACGTTTCGCCAACGCTCGCGGCCATTCCCAGTTTGTTGTTGACATCAGCAGTCCATCACCGCCTGGTCGATGAGCACTTGCGAACCAGCGCGGCTTTAATCCTCGAGGCGGGAGACGTCAGGGAGGTTCATCACGTCGCGCTCTTGCTCGGTTTCGGAGCCTCGGCGGTCTGCCCCTATCTCGCCTATGAGTCAATCGACGAACTCGTCGACACGGGCGTGTTGCATGGTCTCAGTGACTTCGAGGCACGATACCAATACGGCAAGGCACTCAACAAAGGCATCGTTAAAACGATGTCCAAGATGGGTGTTTCTACTGTGGCGAGCTACGTTGGCTCGCAGCTGTTCGAGGCGGTGGGCGTATCACACGAAGTCCTCGACGCGTATTTCCCCGGTTTCTCATCGCGTATTGGTGGTGTGAATCTCGAACATATTGCCCAGAGCGTGCTTGGGCTCCACCACGACGCCTTTTATCCCTCATCAGTAGTCGCGTTAGAGATTGCTAATCACGGTGAATACCAGTGGCGTCGCGAAGGCGAGTTGCATCTCTTTAATCCGCGGACCGTTCAGAAGCTTCAACACGCCACGCGCGAGAAGCGTTTTGACATCTTTAAGCAGTACACCTCACTGGTCGATGAGCAGAGTGAGGGGAACATGACGCTGCGCAGTCTCATGCGTCTCGTGCCGAATTCGACACCACTTCCTCTTGAGGAAGTTGAGAGTGCTGCTTCGATCATCAAGAGATTCTCCACGGGTGCAATGTCCTACGGATCAATTTCCGAAGAGGCCCACAGCACGCTCGCCGTGGCGATGAACCGCATCGGCGGAAAGTCGAACACGGGTGAAGGGGGCGAGGATGATGAGCGCTTCGACACTTCGGATCCTTTGAACAACCGTCGCTCGTCGATTAAACAAGTGGCTTCGGGAAGATTTGGTGTGACGAGTCGCTATCTCGTGAACGCCGACGATATCCAGATCAAGATGGCCCAAGGTGCCAAGCCAGGTGAAGGGGGCCAACTACCCGGATCGAAGGTCTACCCGTGGATTGCCAAGACCCGACACTCGACTCCGGGTGTCGGTTTGATCTCACCGCCACCGCATCACGACATCTATTCGATCGAAGACCTGGCCCAGTTGATCTACGACTTGAAGAACGCCAACGACCAAGCGCGAATCCACGTGAAGCTCGTGAGCGAGCAAGGGGTGGGCACTATTGCCGCGGGAGTCGCGAAGGCTCACGCGGACGTCATCTTGATCTCGGGTCATGACGGAGGCACCGGTGCGGCCCCGCTGACCTCGCTCAAACACGCCGGTACGCCGTGGGAGATGGGACTCGCCGAGACCCACCAGACTCTCGCGTCCAATGGTTTGCGGAGTCGAGTCGTGCTGCAGGTCGACGGACAATTAAAGACCGGTCGCGATGTGGTGGTCGCTGCTCTTTTGGGCGCCGAAGAATTCGGCTTCGCCACCGCGCCACTGGTGGTCTCGGGCTGCGTGATGATGCGCGTGTGCCATCTCGACACCTGTCCGGTCGGCATTGCCACTCAGAACCCGGTACTTCGTGAGCGTTTCACCGGCAAGCCGGAGTTCGTCGAGAACTTCTTTGAATTCATCGCTGAAGAGGTGCGCGAGTACTTGGCGCTGCTCGGCGCACGCACGTTGGATGAAGTTATTGGCGACGTCTCGCGACTTCGTGTCGAGCACCTTGACGATCCGACGAACGATCTCGACTTGCGAGCACTCTTAGTGCCCGTACCAGCTGATCAGCGCCGACAGAGCATGAAACAAGAGCACGGTCTTGACGATGCCCTCGATTGGCGCTTCATGGAGACCGCCTTAAATGCCGCGACCAAGAACGTTCCAGTTCGAATTTCGAGTGTCATCCGCAACGTCAATCGGGCCGTCGGCACGCTTACCGGCGCTGCGATCACCCGAGCGCTCGGTGCACGCACGCTCGACGACGATCACATCCAAATTGATCTCGAGGGCTCGTCTGGACAGAGCTTGGGAGCGTTCATGCCCCGAGGGCTCACCTTACGCCTGACGGGTGACGCCAACGACTACGCCGGTAAGGGATTGTCGGGAGGACGCATCATCATGAAGCCTCCAGTCGAATCGACCTTCGCGAGTGATCAGAACATCATCGCGGGAAACGTGATTGGTTATGGCGCGACGGGAGGAGAGATCTTCATCAGTGGCGTGGTTGGCGAACGATGCGCGGTGAGAAACTCGGGCGCGACCATCGTTGTCGAAGGTACGGGTGATCACGCGGGCGAATACATGACCGGTGGCGTCGTGGTGGTCTTAGGTCAGGTGGGTCGCAACCTTGCGGCGGGAATGTCGGGGGGAACGTTGTACCTCTATGACCCCGAAGGGACCGTCCACGACCATTTGAGCGCCGGGGTCTATGAGATTGATCCCCTCGAATTCGAAGACGACGAATACCTCGAACGTTTACTCGTGCGATACCAGGCCGAAACCGATTCCAAAAAGGCAGCCATGATCCTTGAGAACTGGCGAAGCGAGCGGATGAATTTCGTGCGCATTGAGACTTCTGAGTATCAGCGAATCCGCGACGAGTTGCGCAATGGGTAAGGTCACCGGGTTTCTTGAGTTCGAGCGACAGGGGCCCGCCTATCGACCAGTCCCGGTTCGTTTGCGTGACTGGCGCGAGGTTTATCAACGCCAAGACGACGACGCCATCAGTCAACAAGGGGCGCGATGCATGGACTGTGGCATCCCATTTTGTATGCAGGGTTGTCCTCTGGGTAATCGCATTCCTGCGTTTAATGATGCGGTCTACAACACCGATTGGCTTCGCGCGAGCGAACAGCTCTTTCGCACCAACAACTTTCCCGAGTTCACCGGACGTCTGTGTCCTGCACCGTGTGAATCGGCGTGCGTCCTTGGCATCGGCAGCGACCCCGTGACCATTGAACGAATCGAATACGAAGTCGCCGAGCACGCCTTTCAACGCGACCTGCCGGTCGCCACCTTTCCGGCGTTCGAGACCGGTAAGAGGGTCGCGGTGGTGGGTTCTGGTCCGGCGGGTCTCGCCGGGGCTGCGCAACTGCGCAGTGTCGGCCACGCTGTCACCGTTTACGAACGTAGCGACGCTCTTGGTGGTCTGCTGCGCTACGGAATCCCCGAATTCAAGATGGAAAAGTCGGTGCTCGATCGGCGCATCGAGGTGATGCGCGCGACGGGAATCAAATTCCACACCAACGTGAGCGTCGGTGACGGAGGCTCACCGCTCGCGGACCTGCAGCGAAACCACGACGCCGTGCTCCTCGCAATTGGTTCGACGATTCCTCGACTCATTGAAGTTCCGGGCGCGGACCTCAATGGGGTCCTACCCGCGATGACCTATCTCGAAGCAGCGAACCGAGCCGTCCGTGATTCGGTCGCGTCACCCCACAGCGCCCAGGGTCTTCACGTCATCATCTTGGGCGGTGGCGATACCGGGGCTGACTGCCTCGGCACGGCTCATCGTCAAGGCGCCGCGTCAGTGACCCAGATTGAGATCCTTGACCGCCCGCCCGATGAACGTCCCAAAGATCAGCCGTGGCCCACGATGGCTCGTCTCTACAAGACGACCTCGGCGCACGAAGAGGGAGGCGAACGCCTCTTTTCCACCGAAACCCTCGAGTTCGTTGGTGACGGTGCGCTACGCGAGATCACGTTGCTCGATCACACGAAGAATCAACAGGTTCGCCTGGCAGCGGACATGGTCTTGATCGCGGCGGGCTTCACCGGGCCAGAAATCGAGCGACTCGGACTCAACACGCCGTCGTGCACCACCGCTCGCAACACTCTCCAGGTTGGTGAGGATTGGCGGGTGCCCGTATCGGGCCCGAGTCCAGTCTTTGCCTGTGGCGACGCGGTTCGAGGTCAAAGTCTCATTGTTTGGGCGATTGCCGAAGGGCGCAGTGCCGCGGCCGCGATTGACCAGTACCTGAGCGGCACCAGTGTCTTGCCATCGCCACTGACGCCTTACAGCGTGTCTTGGTAGCTGCGCGTCGCTAGTCCTTTGTAACATCGTGCCAGGACACTAAAAGAGGGGGATCCGTGCAGAGCACGATGCAAGATGCTCCGTTATTGATTCGCGACATTGTTCAACACGGTGAATGGATCTACGCGGACAAGAAGATACTGACCGTTACGCCCGATGGGGTCGAAGAGGCGACGTTCTACGAGATCTCCAAACGAGCCGAGCGTCTCGCTGCGGCGTTGCGTGACCTGGGCATCGAGCCAGGAGATCGCGTTGGGACGTTCATGTGGAACAACCAAGCCCACATGGAGGCCTATCTCGCTATTCCGTGCATGGGCGCCGTGCTGCACACGCTCAACATTCGTCTTTTCCCTGAACAGCTGGCCTACATCATCCAACACGCTGAAGACCAGATCATCATCGTGGATAGTTCCTTGGTTCCCTTACTCGCGAAGGTTCGTGACCAAATTCCGAGTGTTCGCCACATCATCGTGCACGGTCCCGACTCGTCGGGACTCTTGGGCGAAACCCTGGATTACGAGACACTCATCCAAACGCACCAACCAGGTTACGAGTGGCCAGATGTTGATGAACGCAGTGCGGCGATCATGTGTTACACCTCAGGTACGACCGGCAATCCCAAGGGCGTGGTGTACTCGCATCGCTCGACGTGGTTGCATTCCATGGCGTCAACGTGTGCGAACTCCATTGGTCTGAGCGAGCGAGACCGATGTCTGTTGATCGTTCCGATGTTCCACGTGAACGCCTGGGGATGTGCCTACACCGCTTTTCTTGCTGGTACCGAGTTGATCATGCCCCAGATGTTCTTGCAAGGTGAGCCCATTGTCAAGATGATCCACGACTTGCGTCCGACCGTGTCGCTCGGGGTTCCCACAATCTGGAATGACGTGTTACGCGTAGCCGATCAGAATTCTGACGTGGACCTCTCGTCTCTGCGTGGCATCGTCGCTGGTGGAGCACAAGTTCCACGCTTCATGATTGAGGCGTTCCGAGACCGGTTCGGACTCGAGGTGATCCAGGGCTGGGGCATGACCGAGACGAGTCCGCTGGCGGCGGTGTCAATTCCACCCTCGGGAACACCCGAAGAACTCGAAATCGAATATCGCGTCAAGGCGGGTCGAGTGGTCGCGGGCGTGCAACTCCGCATTGCCGACGAGTTCGGCAACATCCTCGAACGAGACGGCAAGACGGTTGGGGAGTTCGAGATTCGTGGACCATGGATCACTGGCTCGTACTTTGGTGTGGATGATCGTGAGAAATTTCACGACGGATGGCTGCGCACGGGAGACATTGGCACCTTGGACGGCGAAGGCTTCATGGTTATCAGCGACCGGAGCAAGGACGTCATCAAGTCCGGTGGGGAGTGGATTAGCTCGGTCGAGCTCGAAAGCACCATGATGGCGCACCCGGACGTCTTTGAAGCGGCGGTCGTGGCGGTTCCCGATCCAAAGTGGCAGGAGCGACCGCTGTGTTGCGTGGTGCTTAAACCAGGTGTGGACGTTTCAGCCGAGGAGTTACGAGCGTTTCTCGCCGAGCGCGTAGCCAAATGGTGGTTACCCGAGCGATGGAGTTTCCTCGAATCAATTCCCAAGACGAGTGTAGGGAAGTTCGACAAGAAGGTCATTCGTGCGAAATATCACGATGATGAGCTTGACGTGATCGTGCTCGACTAGTGGAATCTTTGGAAAACCTGGCGGAGGAGATTGGTTCGATCGAAGAACGCGTCGCCGACGTGATCTTCGAAGCCGTGCGTGCACAACTCGCGGGCGAGAATGATGGCGCGATGGAACTTGAACGCCAATTGTCGAAAGTTCGCCGCAGCCTGCAGAAGGCGCAAGGCATTTTGCGCGCGATGTCAGACGAACGTTAGGCGATCCACTCGTTGACGACGTCGATGAGAAGCCGCAGCGAGACGTAATTGCGACCGTCGAAATCAAAGCAAAGCGTGTCTCCGTCAATGGCGAATCCCAAGTTAAACGCAAACACCGGGAATCGCGTTCCAAGTTCGCTCAGCACGGCGACACTCGGAGCGTGGTGCAGGAGCATTCTCGCTCGAGAGCCGCTCACAACGATCGAGCGGAAGTTGCGGTAGAAAGTCTCAATCTCACGAATCGCGCTATCCACCGACGTACACAACGTGACGAGGGCGAGGTCGGCCTGGTCAATATAACCATCGCGGACAAGAATTTGCATGAAGTCAAACCATTCACTCCAATACGTACCGGTGGGAAGATCCACCAAAATGATGGGAGCAGGGTTGGTCTTTCCCGTGTGCACGAGCGTGAGAATCTCGAATAGCTCATCCATCGTGCCGACGCCACCCGGAAAGGCGACAAAGGCGTGCGACGCACGGGTCATCGCGACCTTGCGGGTGAAGAAGAACTTCATGGCCACGTGCATCTCGTCGACGTCAATGAACTGATTAGCACCTTGCTCGAAGGGCAATTCAATGTTCACCCCGAGGGTGTTCTCTCGACCCGAACCCTTCGATGACGCCTCCATAATTCCTGGTCCAGCCCCTGATACGGTCATCCAACCGCGCGCCGCGGTGGCGACGCCGAATTGGCGCGCCATCTCATAGAGAGGATCGTCGGGCTTGGTGCGCGCCGAACCGAAGACGGTGACTTTGGCTCGATCACGCCAGGTCCAAAAGAGTTCGGAGGCCTCCAAGAGTTCGTTCAATGACGTGGAGGCGAGTCGAAGGTCATCCAGATCGGTGTCGTGTGCAGCTAACTGCACGATGCGCGTCACGAGAGAGGCAATGATGTCGCGACGTTCGGGTGATTGCGTCGTCGTCGCGTTGAGCTGATCAACGAAGTTTTGAACGAATTCATCCATGATCAGAGCGTTTGGTACAAGGTACTTCGCTGGTGCAGAGGTCGACCGAGTGGTTCGACCAACGCCCGGAGATTCTCCACGTCCATCTCTTGGCCGTGGGTCGCACCAGCCGCTCGCGAGATGTTCTCGTCCATCAACGTTCCGCCAAGATCGTTTGCTCCTGATTGCAAGATTCGTCGCGATCCCTCGACACCCATCTTCACCCAGCTGACTTGGATGTTGTTAATAAGCGTCGCGTAGTGCAAGCGCGCAACGGCGTGCATCAACACCGCCTCACGAAAAGTGGGGCCACGTCGTGATCGACCATTGAGGAACAGGGGAGTCGCCATGTGCACGAAGGGTAGGGGAACAAACTCGGTGAAACCGAGCGTCTCTTTTTGCAACTCGCGAGTGCGCATCAGGTGCGTGACCCAGCTGTTGATGCCCTCGACCGCCCCGAACATGATGGTGATATTCGAATGCAAACCAACCGCGTGCGCCGCGCGATGAACCTCGAGCCACTGATCAGAATTGATCTTGTCCGGACAAAGGATCGCGCGAACGTCATCGTCAAGAATCTCAGCGGCGGTCCCCGGCAACGTCTTCAGTCCGGCATCACGGAGCCGCGTGAGGTACTGAACGAGGTCCTGACCTGAACGGCGGGCACCTTCGAACACCTCGAGTGCGCTAAAGGCATGGATGTGGATGGTTGGAGAGCCCGCTCGTACCGCGGCGACCACGTCGATGTAGTAATCGCCGTCGAACTTGGGGTGGATGCCGCCCTGCAGGCAGACCTCGGTCGCACCTTTTGCTTCGGCTTCTCGCACTCGTTCGCTGATCTCATCGAGTGTCAACAGGTACGGGTCGCCGCGCAAGTTGAGTGAAAGCGGGCCTTTGGAGAAAGCACAAAAACGGCACTTGAACGTGCACACGTTGGTGTAATTGATGTTTCGATTAATCACGAAACTCACGTCATCACCCACGAGCAGGCGACGCACGTCGTCGGCGCGCTGCACCACGGCGAGAAAGTCGCCGCTACGCGCTTCGAACAGCGAGGTCAGCTCACGCTCGTCGAATTCATATCCTGGCTCGTAACGCGAGAGCAGCGATTCGACTTGACTCGAACGAGACTTCGCCGCGGGAAACTCTGGTGGCATGACGTCGGTGCCTGAGAACCACGCATCGTCACGCGCGAGGAAACTCGCGTCGGCGTGCGAAAGTACGTAGGGACGTACACTCGTGTCGAGAAACTCCGAGCGAAGCCCAATAAACTCTGGGTAGACGGTAAGACGCGCACTGAGCACGAAGCCTTGGTCGTCACACGACGAGGCGAGCGACGCGACGGCCGGCCACGCTCTTTCGGGATTGACGTGATCAGCGGTTACTGGTGAGATGCCGCCGAAGTCATCAATGCCGTACGCCAGCAGGGCTGTCGGTTCGTCACTCAGGTTGGGTGGCGCCTGCAAGTGAATGCTGGAAGGCAAAAGCAGTCGAGCCGTCGCAATGGTCCAACGGAATTCCTCGTCACTCGCCGGCGGATCGTTCGCCATCAAGGTTCGGGCCTTGGGGAGGAAGTTCTGAATGATGACTTCTTGGACGTGGCCGAATTCCTCGTGCATTCGACGTATTGCCTCGAGAGCTTCGATACGGTCCTCGCGTGATTCGCCGATGCCCACGAGAAGTCCCGTCGTGAAGGGAATTTTGAGTTCGCCCGCGAAGCGCAGCGTGTCCAATCTTCGTTGAGGATCCTTGTCCGGGGCTAATCGATGCGCCTTTAGCTCAGCCAGTGATTCGAGCATCATGCCCTGGGAACCGCTAACGGAGCGCAGTTGCTCTAGCTCGTGTCGATAGAGGGCACCGGCGTTGATGTGTGGGATGAGTCCGGTACCTTCGAGAACCATTTGAGCCGCGTTGGCCACGTAATCCACCGTCGATCGATATCCGCGTTGCGCGAGCCATCGAGCGGCTTCGTCATAACGGAGTTCGGGTCGTTCTCCCAGTGTGAACAAGGCTTCGCTGCAGCCAGCATCCTTGCCCGCCTGAGCAATGGCCATCACGTCTTCGAGGTTTAAATACGGAGACTCAACGTGTGCGGGTGCCTGGGCGAACGTGCAGTAACCGCAGCGATCGCGACACAACTTCGTGAGAGGGATGAATACCTTGGGTGAATAGGTGATGACGCGGCCCGACGCGGCGCGGGCTTTCTCAAACGCGCTCGAAGCGAGAGACGCCGCCGTACTTTGTACGAGATCGATACGGTCAGCGCTCGTCGTTTTCATACCGGCATCCTAGGTCTAGAGACCGAGAATATCGGCAGCTTCTTCGAAGTCGTCCACAATGAATTGATAGACCGCACGGCCGGCGCTTTGCATCGCGCGAAAATCACTCGTTGCTTGAGCCATGTGAAGATCATGAAAGGTGTAGTGGCGGCCCTCAATGCGAAGAGGCTCGGTCACTGGTCGCTGGATGAGTTGCACGCCAACGACGCCCTTGGGACCTCCCTTGTGAAGCTGTCCCGTCGAGTGAAGATAACGCGGACCAAGATTGGCGGTCGTTGGACCATAGAGCGCTTCACATCGCTCGCGAAGTTCACTGAGTGCGCGAGTGACTGAAAGTGGCGCGTACACCTGCAAGACGTTGTAGGTGGAACCTGCCATCGCGTCTCGAAATGCTCCAACATCTTCATGACGCTGTTGCCAGGAAATCTCCCCACTCAACAGCGACAGAACTTCCTTCTTCGCGCTCTCGACATTCGGTTGGTTGAATGGGTCAACATCGAGGTGTCGAGCCAGCAACGCCGCCACCAGATGGTGACCCTGCATTTCTGCGACCCGATAGCTCTTGTCCGATGTCGTAGGCACGGGAATAAATCCACGACCTTCTTTGCCGGTCGTTTCAGCAACCAATTGCTCCATCCAGAGCGCACCGCCCGAGACGATCGAATTTCCCAAGACGGGAAAGAATGCCTCACCATCCTTGATTGACTTGGCGTGTTGAGCGGCAACTTCGAGCGCGAGTGCAACGAGTTCTTCGCTCATGAAACACGACGCCAGTTCGTCACGCAGTTCGTCCACGGTCCAGGTGGCGTACAAGGCGGGGACGAGCCCGAAAGGAGAGAGTCCCGAATATCTACCACCAGTGAGCGGATCACCTAACACCACGTGGGCCTTCAGTGATTTGCCCAATTCCACGAGGGTGGTACCTGGATCGGTGATGATGATGAGATCTCGCGGGTCTAGTCCGTGCGCTAGGGCGTGCGCGAGCAATGTCTGGGTCTCAATCGTTCCCCCCGATTTCGAAGACGCGATCACCTGAGCGTTCGAGAAATCGACTTCGGCGATGGTGTCGGGATTGGACGTGTCCAGAACCGTGAGATTGCTCTTTGACTTGGACTCGGCGTAGAGACGGGCCGGTCCCGATGAACCACCCATGCCCAAGAGCAAGGTCCTCTTGTGTCGACGAGGCAGCCGATCATAGGTTTGATCAAGCCATTCGCCTAAGTACGTTTCGGGGTGGTGCAGCCAACCCAGCGCGTGGGCGGCGGTGTCACCGCGGAACAGTGAGGCGTCGCCTTCGAAGAGTCGTCGAATGGTTGCGTCATTCTCCATTAGTGCTGAAACGCCTCCATCTTCTTTTTCACCGTGTCGAGTAGCTCTTCGTACGAGGCAACGAATGCGTCCACTCCTTCGCGTTCTAGTTGCGCGGTGACCGCGTCCAAAGAAACCGAAGCGGGCAAATCCTTCAGTCGAGCGGCGTGGCGCTTGACCGAGTCCAGAGAATACAAATACGTACGGTCAAACGATCCGCGTTCAAGTACGGTCCTCAGCGTCGCGTCAGGCATGGTATTCACGGTTTCGTTGCCAACGATGTAGTCCACGTACAACAGCTGATCGTAGGAAGGATTCTTCGTCGAGGTGGAAGCCCAGAGCGGTCGTTGGACCTGAGCGCCGCGGTTGAGAAGCGTGACTGCGCGCTTGGAAGAAATCTTCTCCGCGTACAGGGCGTAGGCCGCGCACACCTGTGCGTTGGCGATCGTTCCGCGTAATGGGCTGTCTTGCTCGAGGAGTGCGTCGACTGCTACGTCGACACGTGAAACGAAGAATGAAGCGACACTGGCGATCTCGGCGATGTCGCGACCGTTCTTGAGCGCGAGCTCAATACCGTCCATCCATGCGTCGAGTACCTCTCCATAGCGCTCGACAGAAAAGATGAGCGTGACGTTTACGTTTATGCCGGCGCCTAACACCTGGGTGATGGCGGGCAGACCTTCAACCGTGGCGGGTATCTTCACCATGAGGTTGTCGCGGTTCACCATGGCGCTGAGGCGCTTCGCCGCAGAAATTGTCGCATTCGTGTCTCGCGCCAGACGAGGCGATACTTCGAGGGAAACGAAGCCATCGAGGTAGCGACGAGGACCGACTCGAAATTCCTCTCTTGAGCTCACGTGAACGTCATGCAACACGTCACAGGCGTCCGCCACATCCATGACGGCAAGTGACTCGAAGAGCTCTTCGGGGTCACTGAGCGCCGTCATCGTAATGAAATGGTCGTAACCGTTTGAGGTTGCCAGTGCCTTGGCGAAGATCGAAGGATTTGACGTCACGCCGCGCACTCCGTCGGCGACCAGTTGACGTAATGTGCCGTCTTGGAGCCAATCACGACGAATGTTGTCTATCCACGGGCTCTGCCCGAAATTCGCATAGAGAGTGTTCAGTCTGGTCATTTCGCTCCTTGGAGTGAATGTTGCACGTATTGAACGAGCGCGTTCGCATTTATACCGAACGACGCGAAAACGTCCTTACCTGGTGCGGACATTCCGAAGCCGTCGATGCCAATTGCGTGGTCCACGAACTTGTACCACCCAAGTGTCGAACCCGCTTCAATCGAGACTGATGGCACGGATCGACGAAGCACCCCGAGGCGGTACTCGGCTGGCTGCGCTTCGAAGCAACGCCAGCACGGAAGAGCGACGACGCGCGTACGGATGCCCAGATCGGCCAGTTGGTCGTGAGCGTCCAAACAAAGCGAAACCTCCGAGCCGGTGCCCACGAGCGTGAATTGGGCGTTCGCATCCTCGCGCACCACGTAACCCCCTCGTCGAGCTCCGTTCTCAGACGCCGCAGCGTCAGCGCCGTCAAAGACGGGTACATCTTGACGTGAAAGTATGAGTGCGGTGGTCGGCGGATGGGGATTAACGAGGTATTCCTGGACGAGGTCGAGCGCTTCATTGGCGTCGCTCGGACGAACGACGTGCAGGTTCGGCATCGCGCGCAGCGACATCAACTGCTCAACTGGTTGGTGCGTTGTCTGATCTTCGCCAACACCCACGGAGTCGTGCGTGTAAACGAATAGAACACCCGCCTGCTACTGAGTGCCGCAAGGCGAATGGCGGGACGCGCGTAATCGCTAAATACGAAGAAGGTGGAGCCCACCGGGCGAAGCCCGCCGTGCAAGGCTTGCCCCACCATTGCCGCGCTCATGGCAAATTCACGAATTCCGTAGTGGATCTGGCGCCCGCCGGGATCGGTTTCTGATCGGGGGAGTGAATTCGACAAGCAACACCCCGGTGTTCTCGGTGAGGTCAGCCGATCCAGCCGTCAAACCCGACGTTTGAGGGCCGTAGGTATCGATCGCGCGCTGCATGGCCTTTCGAGTGGCGACCATCGTCCCGCCGGCAAACTTCTCGGCGTTAGTGGCAATTTTTGCCGCTCCATTGGTGTCGAGTTGTTGTAGCAGTGACATCCCTTTGGCACCCGAGTCAGCGACGCGGGCTTCCCACGCGACACGTTCATCTCGCTGATGCGCGAGAAGCCACGATGGCGCCGGGAATGGCGCGTCGTCAAAGAATGCGACGTCGGGCACGCCCAGTATCTTCTTCACGTTCGAGATCTGCGCGGGCGAGAACGGATACCGTGCGCTTCGCGACGGTCCATCATCTCGGGCGACGGAAAGCCAATGTGCGAGCGCACCACGACCAACGTGGGCTTTTCGCTCTCGGTCATAGCCGCGCAGGGGCAGCCGCTTCAAGCTTGTCGAGATCATTCGCGTGTTCGCCGACATTTATGACGTGCCAAGAGGAGGAGAATCTTTCGACGGGATCATCGCCCAGGGCGAGTTCGGTCTTGCCGTCAATCGTGATGTGATTGTCGTCATAAAACACCGTGAGACGATCCAGGCCAAGAAATCCGGCGAGAGACCCCGCTTCGTGACTTATTCCTTCTTCGAGGCAGCCGTCGCCGGCAATCACCCACGTTCGATGGTTGACGAGACCTTCGCCGAAGGAGGTTCGAAGAATGCGTTCGGCGAGCGCCATTCCCACGGCGTTGGCAATACCTTGACCTAGGGGACCCGTTGAAACCTCAACGGTGGGACTCACACCTCGTTCGGGGTGCCCTGGAGTCTTCGAATGAGCTTGGCGGAACTTCTCGATGTCCTCGATGCTCAAGTCATATCCAAAGACGTGAGCGAGACCGTACTGCAGCATTGATGCGTGCCCGTTGCTCAAGATGAAACGGTCACGGTCACTCCACAATGGATCCGTCGGGTCGTGTCGCAGAATTCGCGAGAAGAGCATCACACCGAGGGGAGCGAGCGCCATGGCGGTACCGCTATGACCCGATTTGGCTGCGGCGGGAGCGTCCATGGCGAGTGCGGAGATTTCGCGGATGGCCCGGCCTTCGAGTTCGCTCGCCCCGGGGAAAAGCATGTCGCTCATGACTACGACAGTAGTGACTGCACACCTCGAGAGTCGCGCACGCACCAGTACGCTTGGAGCGTGGCCCTGCAAGTTCCGCCAAATTGTGACCTCACGTTGGGACTCGTGTGCGTAGACAAATCGGTACCTGGAACCACGGTGTGGCGTATGCGCGTTGACGAGAGGTTCCTCAATCCCGCCGGCGTCGTGCAGGGAGGATTCATTTCGGCGATGCTCGACTCGGCGATGGGCGCATCGGCAGTGTCAAGTTTGGGAGCCCGCAAGGCCTTGGTTGCGAACACCGAGATGAAAGTGTCGTTCCTTCGCCCGGCCAGCCCGGGCGACGAATTGACGTGCACGGCCCAGGTGTTGAAGTCGGGCAGCGTGATCATGTTTCTCGAAGCCAAAGTGTTTAATCAGGATCAAAAGATTGTTGCCACCGCGAGTTCCTCGTACCTCATTCGAGAGCGTGCTGAGTAGGCTGAAGACGTGAAGAGTCCCACGTGGCGAAAGCTCCTGCGCGGAGCGAGTGTCAAGGATGACCTGACCGAGATTAAGACGCTCTTTCTGCGTTACTTGAAGGAAGAGACGTTAGATCCCCTGAAGGATTTGGGGCGTTTCGTACTCTTTGGCATTCTTGGGAGCATCTTTGTTGGTTTTGGCTCGGTCATGGTGCTCTTTGGAGCCTTGCGTTTTCTTCAAGACCAATTCAAGGTCCTCGACGGCAGTCTCTCCTGGTTGCCCTACGTGATCATTGCTCTGCTTGCCCTCCTTATCAGTGCGCTCACTGGTTGGCGGATTATGAGCGGTGGCGCGAAGAAGCGAGTGAAGGCCTCCAAATGAGTGATTCTGAGACCCGACGTGAGTTGGAGCGCAAGATTCGTTCACTCATTCCTGACCAAGTAACGGCTCCGCGATCATTCCAAGACGCCAAGGCCAACGGAGCGGCGGCGGGCGTGGGCGGACTCTTCACCGGCTACCTCTGGGGATGGATGCGAGGACGCCGCGCTCGTCGTGCGAAGAAGAAGCGCACCGAGTGATGCTTCGACGAGTCTTGCGATTCGCTCTCGTCTCGTCCCTCGCGAAGGCCTGGATCCAAAAGTCACCGCGGTGGCTGTCGGTGGCGGGAGCGGTGGCCCTTTTTCGATTGATTGATTCTCGCGCGGCGAAGGCCGGTCGGGCCAAGAGAGCCGCCGAGTGAATAACGCGAGTTTTCGCGCCGGTGAGCGCGTCATGTTGATTGATGCCAAAGACCGGCACTATTTAATCGTCCTGCGACCCGACGCAGCCTTCCACACCCACGCAGGCATCATCCAACACAATGACGTCATTGGCGTACTCGAGGGCTCACTGGTCAAAGGCAATACCGAGCGGAGTTTTCTCGCTCTTCGCCCAACACTTTCTGACGTGGTGCTGAAGATGCCCCGGGGCGCCCAAGTCATCTACCCGAAGGATCTTGGAACAATCCTCATGCAGGCCGACATCGGGCCAGGGATGCGGGTGCTCGAAGCTGGTGTGGGTTCGGGTGCGCTTTCGATGACGATGTTGCGAGCCGGAGCGCTCATCACTGGCTACGAAATCCGCGAGGATTTTGCCCAAACCGCTCTCAAGAACGTCCACGACATGCTCGGCACCGATGTTTCGTACGATGTGCAGATTCGAGACGTCACCCAGGGAATTGACGAAACTGATTTCGACCGGATTGTTTTGGACATGCCCGAGCCGTGGGAGGTCGTCAAACACGCCGAATTGGCGCTTCGACCCGGCGGGATTTTGCTCGCGTACCTTCCGACCATCAATCAGACCCAATTACTCCGTGAGACCCTTCGTCAACATTCCTTTGGGATGGAAGAGACTGTCGAGATTCTGCGACGAACCTGGCACATCGATGGCCGATCGGTCCGACCGGACCATCGCATGGTCGCCCACACGGGTTTTTTGACGTCCGCGCGGCGTTTGGTGCGACGGGTAGACCTCGAGGAAGCCGATTAGTCGCTCTCGATAAAGATGCACTCGCCGGGGCACTCTTCGGAGGCCTCCGTGACCGCATCTTCCATACCCGCGGGCACCACTGCCAGTCCTTCGGCGCCTCCAGGAGAGCTCTTCACCTGGTCGCCCTCTTTCACGTAGGCCAAGCCGTCGTCGAGCAAGGTGAACACCGAAGGGCAGATTTCTTCACAAAGTCCGTCGCCGGTACACAGGTCCTGGTCGATCCACACCTTCATTTTTGCGCCCTCCGTGGCCTGTCGGTGCAGCCACTTTAGCGGGTGAAATTAACATCGTGTTTGCCATTGCACCCGCGCTCTCCCCTAGGGTAAACGTATGGAGCGAAACGAGAGATTCAGCCATCCATCCGACGAGAATGACGACCAAATCGTGGTCAGTACTCCTCGTGATTTCACGCTGAGTGACGTCGACCAAGCCAATCGCCGCATCGAAATGCTCGAGGAGAAACTCCTGGAAGCGCGTGGTCAGCTCGCTCAAACACGTTCAAGCAACGAGAAACTGACGATCACGATTCAACAGACTCGAGACCAGATCGCCGCACTTCGTGAAGAGGTCGAAAAGCTCACACAACCGCCTGCGGTCTACGGCACGTTCATTGACTTCAACGACGACGGTTCAGTCGACATCTTCGCGTCGGGCAGAAAGATGCGCGTCGCGTTACACCCCGGACTTGACCCGGGCCAAATTGAGCGTGGCAATGAAGTCGTCTTGAACGAATCGTTCAGCGTCATTGGCGTGCGCGACGCTGATGGTCAAGGTGAAGTGGTCACGGTCAAAGAGGTCCTCGACGAGCGTCGAGTTCTGGTGTACGCCCGGGCCGATGAGGAGCGCGTCGTCGAACTCGCCGATGCATTGCGTGACATCAAACTTCGTAGTGGCGACGCCCTTCTACTCGATGTTCGTTCGAACCTCCTCGTCGAGAAGTTGCTTCGTCAAGAAGCCGAAGAGTTGGTTCTCGAAGAGGTTCCCGATATCAGTTACGCCGATGTGGGCGGATTGGACGAGCAAATTGAGTCAATCACCGACGCGGTCGAGTTGCCATATTTGCACCGCGCCCTTTTTCAAGATTACGAACTTCCCGCACCCAAGGGGATCTTGCTGTACGGTCCACCGGGATGCGGAAAGACGCTCATTGCCAAAGCCGTGGCGAATTCCTTGTCGCAAAAGGTCGCTGAGCTGACCGGTAACCGAAACGTACGTTCGTACTTCTTGAACATCAAGGGACCCGAACTCCTGAATAAATACGTTGGCGAAACCGAACGCCAGATTCGTTTGGTGTTCCAGCGAGCGCGCGAAAAGGCCGAAGAAGGCGTGCCCGTGATCATCTTCTTCGACGAGATGGACTCGCTCTTTCGTACCCGCGGTACCGGAATCAGTTCGGACATGGAGTCAACCATCGTGCCCCAACTTCTCGCCGAAATCGACGGGGTCGAGTCACTGCGCGACGTCATCGTCATCGGTGCGACGAACCGCGAAGACCTCATCGATCCCGCGATTCTTCGTCCGGGTCGCCTTGACGTCAAAATCAAGATTGAACGTCCAAACGCCGACGCGGCCGCTCAAATCTTTGAGCGCTACCTCCACGGAGATCTGCCGATTGATGAGGGTCTGATTCGTGAACTCGGTGGTGGAGATCGCGAAAAAGCGGTGCGCTCGATGATCGAAGAGACCGTCACGCAAATGTATCGAATCGACGATTCGAATCGCTTTCTCGAAGTCACGTACCAAGGTGGCGACAAGGAGATTTTGTATTTCAAGGATTTTGCTTCGGGTGCGATGATCGAGAACATCGTGCGTCGAGCCAAGAAACTTGCGGTGAAGCGTGAGATAGCGGGCAAGGGCCGTGGGCTCGTAAGTGCTGACCTCTTTGAGTCGATCCGTCAGGAATTCCGAGAGAATGAGGATCTGCCCAACACGACCAATCCCGATGACTGGGCTCGCATATCAGGTAAGAAGGGCGAGCGGATCATCTTCATCCGAACGTTGATCAATCGCGAAGAGGACGACGTCAAAGGCGGGCGTTCAATCCAACACGTTGGCACCGGCCAGTATCTCTAACACGATGGCCATTGCGAAGGTTCTCGGCATCGAGACCGAATACGGTATCGCCGGCGGACCCGATACTGATCCGATCACCGCTTCGAGCATCGTCGTGAATGCCTACGCACAGAAGGGTCGAACTCGGATCAACTGGGATTTCCACGGCGAGACACCCGAGCTCGACGCTCGCGGTTTGCCCGGTCTGACATCATTTGCTCCCATCGTCGAAACCCACCTCGCGAACACTGTCCTCACGAATGGTGCGCGCCTTTACGTCGATCATGCCCACCCTGAGTACTCATCTCCCGAGTGTCGAACACCATTGCAAGCGACGCTCTATGACGTCGCGGGTGAAGAAGTGATGCGTCGAGCGGTCGTCGTTGCCAACGAGGGTCTTGATCCTACGTGTGCGATCACGCTCTACAAGAACAATTCGGACGGAAAGGGAAATTCTTACGGGACTCACGAAAACTATTTGGTGAGTCGAAGTGTGGAGTTTTCGCACATAATTCGAGCGATGGTTCCGCACTTCGTATCTCGCCAGATCGTGGTTGGCGCGGGAAAGGTTGGCGCCGAGACCGATCACGCCAACGAGACCAATCCCTCATTTCAATTGAGTCAGCGCGCCGAGTTCTTCGAAGAAGTGGTTGGTCTTGAGACCACACTCAAACGTCCAATCATCAACACGCGTGACGAACCTCACAGTGATGCGGAGCGTTTCCGGCGACTGCACGTCATCATTGGCGATGCGAACATGAGCCAAGTCGCGACGTTCGTCAAACTCGGTTCAACCGCATTGTTGCTCGCCGCTTTGGAAGATTTCGGTCCCGACGCCTTTCCCAGTCCGCCGAGACATCCCATACGTGCCTTGCGTTCATTTTCACTTGATACTGATCTGAGCGCCATCGAACTCTGTGAGGATGATGTCAATCGATCGGCGTGGGATTTTCAGGACCAACTCTGGAATGTGGCCCAAAGCCATGTGCAGAGCCGCGGAGGCGACGCAGTCGCCGACGAAGATGAGGTCGCGATGATTCTTCGCGAATGGCGTGATTTGCTTGATGGTGTTCGCGATGATCGTGAGCGCGTGGCGGACCGCGTGGACTGGATAGCCAAGATGCGAATCGTTGACGGTTTCCGTGAGCGACACGATCTCAGTGCAAATGACGCGAAACTTCGAGCAATTGACCTGCAGTACCACGATTTACGACCAGAGAAGTCTTTGGCTCAGCGCGTGGGACTTAAGACAATCGTTGTCCCGCACGAAGTTCGTGAAGCCGTTCACAATCCACCGCGATCAACACGAGCCTTCTTTCGCGGCCAGTGCGTGGCTCGGTACCCCGACCAAATCGCTGCGGCGAACTGGGATTCAGTGGTTTTTGACCTGGGGGAGGGTCCACTGCAGCGTGTTCCGATGCTGGACCCCTTACGAGGCACGGCGGCACTGACTGAGGAGCTCTTGGAACTAAGTTCAACTGCGGATGAACTTCTTCAGGCGCTAGACAGGTAGAACAGAAACATGAGTGAACAAGAACGTATCCAAAAGCAACGCACCGAGCGCTCGACCGACGCGACTGCGGAGGTCAACGTTGACGCCACCAAGGGCGACCAGCTGAAGGCCGATCTCGATGACTTGCTCGACGAGATTGACGAGGTGTTAGAAGAGAACGCCGAGGAGTTCGTTCGCAATTACGTCCAAAAGGGCGGCGAATAACCGTGGGGCTTCCGCTCTACGACGCTCACAGCGATCCGGGACCTTCGTTCTTTCACTACGCGCAGTCCGCGGGTATGGGCGTGAATTCGGGTCTTTCGGTTCAGGAACCACCTCACGCCACGACCGTGATCGCCGTGCGCTACGACGCGGGTGTAGTGATGGTTGGAGATCGACAGGCGACCGGAAACTACATCGCGAGCCGCGACGTTCGAAAAATCGAACCCGCCGACCGCTTCACCGCGATTGCGATATCGGGAACTGCAGCGCGCGGGATCGAATTCATTCGCATGGCCCAGCTCTCATTCGAGCACTACGAGAAAATGACCGACTCGGCGCTCAGCCTTGAAGGGAAGGCTAACTACCTCTCACCAATAATCCAACGCAACAATCTCTCGACACCCCTCATTGTTTTGCCCTTGCTCGCGGGTTGGGATCCGAGTCATCAGGTGGGACGAATTTTCGAATACGACGGCGCTGGTGGCTGCTACGAGCGCTTCGATTTCGCGACTATTGGATCTGGTTCGCCTTTTGCCGAGAGCGCGCTCCGCTTAGGATTCCGCACTGACTTGGATCGCGAGGCGGCCCTCGAGCTCGGTGCGCTGGCCTTGTACGAGGCCGGAGACAACGATCCGTCCACCGGAGGCCCCGACTTCGTCAGAAACATCTATCCGATGCTCGTCACGATCACGTCGGAGGGATTCCACGAGTTGGCCCAAGATGACGTCGCGGCGCGATTCCGTGCCATCAACGACCGACGAACCCAAAGTGGAGGCGTCGCGGGAGGAACGCTTCGATGAGCAACTACTTCTACGTTTCGCCTGAACAACTCACGAAAGACCGTGCCGAGTTCGCCCAGAAGGGAATTGCTCGTGGCCGCTCGATGTTGGCCGCGATCTATGACGAGGGCGTGGTGTTGGTGGCTGAGAACCCTTCGGCGTCGCTCAACAAGATCTCTCGAGATCTACGACCGAATAGCCTTTGCCGGAGCTGGCAAGTACAACGAATTTGATCGACTCCGAGAGGCCGGCATTCGCTGGGCTGACGGAACGGGCTTCACGTACTCGCGCGAGGATGTCGACGCTCGCGCACTGGCGAACTATTACGCCCAACACTTAGGCGACATGTTCACTGAAGGGCAGAAGCCGCTCGAGGTTGAAATTCTGGTGGCTCAGCTGGGCAACAAGATTCGGCCCACCAAGTTGTACCGGATCGCCTACGAGGGCACTATTTCGGACGAACCACATTTCGCGGTGCTGGGTGGAGACGCCGAAGCGATTCGAGAGCGCTTCGCCCAAAGTGAGGATGCCGTCAAGTCGCTTAAGGAGACATTGAAGAATGCGGTCAGTGCCCTCGCGGGGCCCGAACGAACCATCGCAACCTCCGAACTTGAAGTGGGCATTCTCGAAGATCGAGGGGTGAGGCGTACGTTTCTGCGCCTGAATGACGAACAAGTGGGAGAGCTCCTTCGCTGACGGGGGAGCGATACCATGCTGCGGCGAATTTACGGTATCGAGACCGAATACGGGATCACGTTCTCCCTGCGGGGCCAACGTCGTCTCAGCCCTGACGAAGTCTCGCGCTTCTTGTTTCGAAAGGTCGTTGCGTGGGGGCGCTCGAGCAACGTCTTTTTAGAGAACGGGAGTCGACTGTACCTCGACGTCGGCAGCCACCCCGAATACGCGACCGCCGAATGCGACACACTGCACGACGTCGTTGCACAAGACAAGGCGGGTGAAGCGATTTTGCGAGAACTGGTGGACTACGCCCAGGGTCAACTCGCCGATGAGGGAATCCGGGGCGAAATCTATTTGTTCAAGAACAACACCGACTCAACAGGAAACTCCTACGGATGCCACGAGAACTATTGCATTGACCGGATCGAAGACCTCTCTCGACTCGAACAAGTGTTCATCCCGTATTTGATAAGCCGTCAGATCTTCACGGGAGCTGGCAAAGTCGTCACCAACGCCAAAGGGACGACGTATTCCATGAGTCAGCGTGCCGAACACATCTGGGAGGCAATCTCCTCGGCGACGACACGCAGCCGACCGATCATCAACACCCGAGATGAGCCGCACGCGGATCCGGAGAAGTACCGCAGACTCCACGTCATCGTGGGTGATTCCAACATGAGCGAATTCGCAACGTATCTCAAACTCGGAACGGCTTCAGTTGTTCTCGCCATGATCGAAGATAAGACGACGGTGTTGCGTGATTACAACATGTCCTCACCAATCAACGCCTTGCGTGATATCTCGTATGACTTATGGAGCAAAGAGCCAGTGCATCTGTTGAGCGGACGCGATATGACCGCAATCGAGATACAAGAGGACCTCTGTGAGCGGGCCGAATATTTCATTCAAAGTCGCGATGTTCCTTCCGATCAGGTTAATGCGGTGAAACTGTGGCGCGAAGTCCTCGAGCAGTACCGAAGTGATCCAATGGTTCTCGCCGATCGAGTGGACTGGATTGCGAAGTTGCAGATCATCGAGCGCGAACAAGAACGTAGTGGCGTCGAACTTGGTGACCCCAAGATTGCCTTGATTGACTTGCTCTATCACGACACAGATCTTCAACGTGGTCTGTATTACCGACGTCAGGCTCGTGACCATTTCGTACGAATGGTTGATGACGCGGCAATCGGTGAGGCTTCGCGAGTGCCTCCGGCGACAACTCGAGCTCATATGCGGGGAAATTTCATCAAAGCCGCGAAGGAATGGCGACGCGATTACACCGTTGATTGGGTCCACTTGAAACTGAACGACGAGATGCAACGCACAGTGCTCTTAAAGGATCCCTTCAAGAGTAATGACGAACGATTTCAAAAGCTCTTGAGCTCTCTCGAGCGCCACGGTTGAGGCGACTAACCTTGATTCATGTCTGAAGAGGTGGTTGACGGGACCCGAAGCGACGATCAAGTGAGTGGTGAATCCTCATCGCAGGAGTCCTCCAATCGCAGCTCTCGTCGCCAACATTCAAAACGTCGCGTTGTACTTGAATGGGTTGCGATTATCGTGGCCGCCTTGCTCGTGTCGCTCGTCATGCGCGTCTACGTGGTGCAGACGTACAAAATCCCGTCTGGATCGATGGAGCCAACACTCAACATCGGTGACCGGATCATCGTCTCAAAGATCAGCCTCGATTTCGGCTCGATTCACCGAGGGGACATCCTTGTATTTACGCCGCCCGTCGACGCCTGCGGACTCAGGCAATCCGCCCGTGTTCGTGAAACGAGTCATCGGGCTTCCGGGTGATCACCTCACCTCCAAGGGAAACACGATCTACGTGAATGGCAAGCCTCTCAAAGAAACCTGGTCTCACACCGAACCAATTGGCACTCCAATCGGTAACGTCACGGTTCCCGCGAACCACTACTTCATGATGGGTGACCATCACGACGACTCCTGCGATAGCCGCGTTTGGGGAACGATTCCTCGTTCGGCGGTCATTGGGAGAGCCTTTCTAAGGATCTGGCCACTTTCTCGTTTCGGGTTCTTATAAGAGAATCGCTTCACACACCCCTACAATGGGGGCGTGTTCAGTTTGAGTCCGATAAAGATTTTGATCATTGTGGCGGTCGTTCTGTTGCTCCTCGGGCCAGACAAGCTGCCCGAAGTCGCTCATAAGCTTGGTTCGAGTTGGCGAGCCATCAAGCGACTTCAAGAGCGCGTGGAAAGCGAAGTTCGAAGTGCCATTCCCGATCTTCCGAGTACCAACGACATAGCGCGAATCGCGAGAAGTCCCGTCAATCTCTTGAATCAACTTGCGGCGAACGTCGACGCCAAAGAAGAGTTGGACGCCTCTAAGACCGCCCAGTCACAGACTCCGAGTGTGCCCGCCGCAGAACCGATCATCATCCCCGAAACGCCGCCTCCGGTGCCGAGACGCGATTCCGCTGTTCTGCCTCCCGATCCTTCCTTGAACTAGGACGGTCGTGTCAAAATTTCGCAAAGCCGTTGAAGGCATGACGTTGGCCGAACACTTGGCTGAAGCGCGCCAACGATTCATGATCTGTACCGGGGCCGTTCTCGTATTCGGCGTGGTTTCTTGGATCTTCTATCCACAGATCCTTCACGTGCTTCAAGAGCCGTATTGCCGCGCGAACTCGAAGCGTTGTTTCTTCCTCGTCACGAACCCACTCGATGGTTTGACGCTACGCATCAAGATCGCCTTCTTTGGAGGCTTCCTAATTTCATCACCCATCATCTTTTGGGAAGCGTGGCGTTTCATCACACCAGGTTTGAAGGCGCGCGAGCGTCGCTACGCCCTCCCTTTCGTGAGCTCGTCGATCCTCTTTTTCACCGGCGGCGTGGTCGTTGCCTATTTCATCTTTCAGCGCGCCATATCGTTCTTGCAGTCCATTGGTGGTCACGCACTCGTGACCGAGTACAACCCGAACCAATATCTGGGACTGTTCATCCTCATGATGTTCATCTTCGGATTAACTTTCGAATTTCCCGTCATCCTGGTCGCTCTGCAATTGGCGAACATCGTCACACCGGGACGTCTCTTGCGTTCGTGGCGATACGCACTTATCGGCATCACCGTCTTTTCGGCGGTGATCACTCCGAGCAGCGACCCCTTTTCGATGTTGGCGCTCGCAATCCCTCTCACGGTGTTTTACTTCATGGCTATAGGCGTGGCGAAGTTGATTAAAAGGTGAGTTCGACTTTTCGAAGCGACTTCGTCGACGCCCTCGGTTTCGGACTCGATCGCTTTCAACTTGACGCCATTGAAGCTATTGATCAACACGTCAACGTATTGGTGAGCGCGCCGACTGGATCGGGTAAGACCCTCATCGCGAATTACGCAATCGGACGTATTCTCGAGCGAGGGGAGAGGGCTTTTTACACCACGCCCTTGAAGGCGCTGTCGAATCAAAAATATCGAGAAATGTGTGAAATCTTCGGTACCGAGCGAGTTGGATTGCTCACCGGAGACACTTCGATTAACCGAACTGGCGACATCATCGTCATGACCACTGAAGTCCTTCGAAACATGCTGCTCACCGAATCAGAGCAGCTCGTGACTCTGGGTCTCGTCGTACTTGACGAAGTCCACTACCTTCAAGATCCATTTCGTGGAGGAGTGTGGGAAGAGGTTCTCATTTTGACGCCAACCGCCGTTCGCTTCGTGGCGCTTTCGGCGACGATCGGAAACGCGCGCTTTTTGGGTGACTGGTTCGAGCAAGTTCGCGGTCCTACCAGCGTCGTCGTCGAGGGGACTCGTCCGATTCAACTCCACAACCACTTGGCGATCGTGCGCCGCGGCCAGTCAGACGCTGAAATTCTTGACCTACTTGATGGTTCTCATCTATCAAACGAATCACGGCGCATCGACAACATGATGAAGGCTACGCGGCGGTTTCGTCCTGGTCCGAAGTGGAAAGGGCCTAAGTCCAGCGCGCCACCACCACCGTTTCGCTCGCCACGTCGAAGCGAACTGCTCTTGGCACTCGAGCGCGATGACCTCCTGCCCGTGATCGTCTTCATCTTCTCGCGAGCCGCTTGTGACGATGCGGTCCATCAATGTCGCCGTGACGGTCTGTTGTTTACGACGCCCGAACAACGCCGCGAGATTGAAGTCATCGCCGAGGCGCGTCTCATGGGCTTTTCCAACGACGACCTGACGGCCTTGGAGTACGCGGATTTCATTGACTCGCTTCGCCGAGGGCTCACCATGCATCACGCCGGCATGGTTCCTGCTTTTCGTGAGATTGTCGAGACGTGTTTCGAACGTAACCTTCTCGCCGTGGTGTTCGCGACCGAGACGCTCGCTCTTGGCGTGAACATGCCCGCACGTTCCGTGGCATTAGAGAGATTCTCGAAATTTTCTGACGCGGGGCGTAAGTTCCTCACGAGTGCGGAGTTCTCACAGATGACCGGACGGGCGGGAAGGCGAGGCCTCGACGATGAGGGTCACGCCATCGTCTGTTTCGCCAATGACGTCGCACTGCACGACGTGGGCCGCGTGGCGCTGGCGCCTCCTTCAGATCTCCATTCATCGTTTCGACCCACGTACAACTTCACAGCGAATCTCATCAATCACTTCGATTTCGAAACCGCTCTTGAAGTCGTGCAGCGCTCGTTTGCGCAGTTTGAGACCGATCGACGTCCCGCTGGAACCAAGCGTTCGCTGGGCGACCAGATGGTTGCTCGCCACCACGTGCTCGAAGAGCTTGGTTACGCATCGAAGTGGCGCCTCAACGAGCGGGGACAGCTCTTGCGATCGATCTATCACGAGTGCGACCTACTCATCGCCGAGAGCATCGGTGTTGGGGTGTTCGAAGACCTCGAGGCCGCCCAACTGGCGGGACTCTTGTCGTGTTTTGTCTTTGAGTCCAAGCGCGCTTCGCGCGTTCTCAACGCCGCGAAACAAGTCACGACCAAAAAGCGTAAGACCCTCAACGATCGCCTTGGTCAGGAACGGCGCGGGAATCTCTCTGAGCGACTGCACGAGATTCGTCTCATTGGCGCAACCATTCGAGAGGTGGAGGATCGGTTCGCCGTTCCTAATGCAAAAGAGCCTGATGGAAAATTCGCCACCACCATCGCTGCGTGGGCGAGGGGAGCGTCACTCTCGACGGTCCTGGACCTCGCGGACGTGGAAATTGGTCAGACGTCCCCTGGCGACTTCGTCCGCAATGCCAAGCAGGTTGCCGACCTCTGTGAACAAATCTCGCGGATGCGTGACATTCCCAACGTCGCCTCGGTCGCTGGCGAGGCTCGAGATGCGGTACTTCGCAGTGTCGTAGCCGGTGCGTCCACCGTCCACCCTCGCGGGTAGTTTCGCCCCTAATCTCGTTACTCCATGCACCCCTACGTCACCGAACAGTTCTCCGAGCCCGAGAGAGCCATTTTAAGGCGTTATTTCACGAATCTCGATGGACCAGTTTTCGCACTCGTGAATCTGCCCGAGGTCGTCAAAGGGGCCCTGTTCGCGCGTTATTCGCGGTCCTCGAAGAGTTTGCGACGTCTCTTCCTCGATGAATTTGTCGGAGACCTTGATCTAACGGGTGATGTGAGTATCGACGCCACGATTGGTTTGGAGAGAGCTGACGAGCTCTACCAACGAATTTTCTTCGAGTACGGAGATGATTCGGTCGCCCAACTCGGTGGCGTCCATCTCGCCTGCGAGCAAGCGAGCAACATCTTGACCAAGGTTCTCGAGCGCGGTCGTCTCATGAGTTACTTAGAACAATCGACCCGATACCTCGGTTACGACAAGCGCCTCGCCAATGGACACTACCGCTTCTATCGTGATCACGACATTCTTGAGTCCAAGCTCGGGGCGCGCTACGTCGGCGAAATGGATCGCATGTTTGACACCTACGCCGAACTGCTACCACTCCTCATTGAATACTTGACCAAGCGATTTCCTAAGACACTAGACGACACTGATTTTGTGTACCGCTCGGCGATCCGCGCCAAGGCACTCGACGCAGTTCGAGGTCTCTTGCCGGCGAGTGCGCTCTCGAACCTCGGCATCTACGCGTCGGGCCAGGCCTACGAGTCGCTCATTTTGCGCATGCGAGCCCATGCGCTACCCGAAGTCCGCGAGTACGCCAAATTGATGCTCGAGGAACTTCGCAAGGTCATTCCTTCGTTCTTAAAGCGACTCGACGTTCCCGAACGGGGTCTCGCGTGGACGAACTACCTGGCGAGCACCAACGCGGCGAGCGCCGCTCTCGTCAATCAACTTACCGCCGACGTTCATGAGGACGTGGCGGGCGAGAGTGTGCGGTTGGTTGGCTTTGATCCCGAGGGTGAGACGCGCGTTCTCGAGGCCATCGTGGCGACCAATTCCACGGTTTCGCACGAGGCCGCAGTTCGTGTCGTCGCCGGACTCAGTAGCGAAGAACGCCACCGACTGTTACAGACGTACGTGGGAAATCGCCAAAATAGACGCCACCGACCCGGACGAGCGTTCGAAGCAACGGATTACCGTTTTGAATTGGTCACCGATTACGGAGCCTTCCGTGATCTGCAACGTCACCGTCTCCTCAGCGTGGATTGGCAGCCACTCACCGTGGAACTGGGCTTTGACGTGCCCGCGGTGATCGTCGAAGCGGGCCTCGAACAGCGCTTCGTAGAGTCGCTCCAACGCTCGGCCGCCCTCTACTACGACCTACGCGAGATCTTGCCGATGCAGAGTCAGTACAGCGTTGGACTCGCGTTTCGCATCCGCTACGAAATGCAGATGAATGCCCGAGAGGCAATGCATCTCATTGAGTTACGCTCGGGTCCCCAGGGCCATCCCAGTTACCGGCGCGTAGCCCACGAAATGGCTCGTCTCATTCGAGAAGAGGCTGGTCATCAAGCGATTGCTGACTCGATGCGCTACGTCGATTTTTCTGAAACTGATCTTGAACGACTCGAGGCGGAGCGTTCGGCGGAGCGAAAGCGCCAAAATACTTAGTGTTTGGCGGACATTACGGATTCTTTATACTTAGTGGCCGCACGGATAGCAAAAAGGCTCTACACTGCCAGCGCTACAGAGAAGGAAATATATGGCTAGTGATGGCGACACCGAAGAAGTATTTGACGAAGAGGAACTTGCTGACGGTTTCGACGAAGAGATAGTTGGTGAGGACGGCGAGATCGAGGACGACGCGATTGTTGATGACGTTGATGATCTCGAAGAGGTCGAGGGCGTCGCGATTATCGACGTCGAAGAAGACGTAGTTCCTGAAGCAGTCGTTGTTGACGACGATGAACTGACCGATGACGCCGACGTCGAGTTAGCGCTCGACGAGGTTCTGGCCGAGACAATTCGCCGGACCAGTACGCCCGAAGACGATGACGAGATTCCCGGTGAGATTGACACGTCGATTGATCCCTCTGAAACGATTCTGCCAAAGCAGGATGATGAGTTTCGCTGTGTTTCGTGCCGATTATTGAAGAAAACCAGCCAGCTCGCCGACAAGTCGAAAATGCTCTGCCGTGACTGCGTCTGATCGAGGCCCACGCTGAATACCAATCACGAGGGTTCATCATGAACGTCTCGCTTGCGCGCTCGGTATCGCACGATTTACTTTCACTCATAAACCTGGCCGCGAAAGAATCCGCCGGTCAACGCGGAGGATCAATACTTCTTTCACGAATTGTGGGGGAGCGTACGCTCGAAGAGCTCGCGCACGAAGTGGTGGCTTTTGGTGAACTCTTCGTCGCACACGACGCCTCAACGGTCGTGGGATTCGCCCTTTGTCGCCAAGACGTCATCGAGACCATTTACGTTGAGTCGTCGTGGCGGCGTCAAGGTGTCGGTCGGTCGCTGCTCGAATCTGTGGTGGCTTCTCACGAACGAATCTTGGACGCCTACGCCTTACCGGGTGACCGAGCAACCAAGTCACTCTATGAGTCCTTTGGTTGGAAGGCGCGGCTCCTTACGATGCGCGCCGAGTGACCGGACGTCTCACGTTTCGCTGAGGTGGGGGTGGTGGTGGCACTTTCATGCCTAGGAGCTTCGCGAATTCCGGGATGGCGCCGGCGCTCTTTACGGCGAGTGCCTTACATTCCTCATTGTTGGGAATGCCCCGAGGTTTGACGTTTCGTCGAATCGAAGTGTCGATCGCTAAGGTCACGATCTCTTTCCACTTCGCGACGTCTTGATCGGCGTTGAGGGCTTCTGAGGTCATCGCGACGACTTTGGCGGCCATGTCGGCACTCACCCTCGTCGACATGTCCGGAGGTCGAGCCACCAAACGCAGCGCCTCAGCGACGTTCTGGGACCCGACGGCGGCGTCGAGCTTCTCGGTCCACTGGGTTCGAAGGATTTCCAGTCGGGCTCCGAGATTCGACTGCAACTCTTTTTGTTGCACCTTTGCTTCGTCGTCGAGCGAGACGGTCTTGGCCGCGGTGACGACTGCTCGCAGGTCACGCAGTCGAAGTTCGCGGCCCGCGCCTAATGCACCGGCGGCCTTGTCTTTCCACAATGCGAGGTTCGTCTTGGCGAGCAAGTCTTCGGCGATTCGCTCGATGGTGGTTGAGTCAATCGTGGGTCGACCCTGAGCGACCGCATTCTTGTTCTGTTCAGCGACTGCGTTTCTAACGGCGGGCATCCCCCCGCGTAGTAATTGCTCAGCGACCGGAAGTTGTTCGGGCGACAACGTGGCGAGGAGGGCGTTGCGATAGGTCGTCGTCATCGGGGGGCCCTGAGGGGTGTGGGGACGTTCTCCTCGGGCAGAACGCGCTGGGCGCGCACTTCGCTCATTGCGAGTGCTTTCGGCTCGGGGACGCTCGCGCCCCGGTCGTTCGCTCCCCGCGGCTGATGATGGACGCTCCGCGCGTGGTGGTCTTTCCGATCGAGGCGTTGATGAAGCACGATCCTTGGGTCCCGTACGAGCACCCGGACGCTTGGCCGGACCTCGACGACCCTCATCATCGTGGCTATCGCGTCGTGCCCCACGTCCCTTCGGCGCGTAGGTCACGACGACGTCGGGACCGGATTTCGCGGTGGGGATGAGCTCGACGCGCTCGTGCTTGGGGTCAAGGGGCGAAGCGGTCTTGGCCGGTAAGACGGCCAGGATCTCGATCCCCTCCATGTACTGCTCGATATCGGCTCGATAGACGGCGCCCACGACCGGGCCTCCCGGGACGAGCGAGGTGCTGAGAACGCCTTTGGGCAATTTGGCGCCCGCCGCTCGCCACGTGGCGAGTTCGCCGTTCAAACTGGTGATTTCGATCTCAATGCGCCGAGACATAGGTTTCCAATCTAGTCGAAGGCCCATCTTGGAACATTTCAGCCACTTTTAAGAGATTATTAGTTTCGATTGCCTAGCATGGCTCCGTGAGCGACGACGTGAAGCAACCAAAGAAACGCCCAAAGACCAGCACAAAACCAGCTCCGGCGGTTCTGGCCACGAAGAAGAAGGCCTCAACGACCAAGAAGGTCGCCGCGCCCGTCAAGAAGGCCACGGTGGCGAAGACTTCCACGAAGAAGCCAGCGAAACAAACGTCCACGGCGAAGTCAACCGCGCCGAAGTCGAGCACCGCAAAGAAAGCTCGCGTCGCACCCGTCGTAGCGCGAACCTCGCCAGTGGTGAAGTCGCCCGCGAGCGCTCGTCCCCGAAAGACGACCGCGAAGGTCGTACCCGATGGCGCCCAGCGTTCAGCGGCCAGCGCGCCGGAGGTGTCAGAGTCGTCTTGCCGGACACCTTCGCGACCTACCAGATCTATCGCCCCAAAGACCACGGCCTCACCCGTCGAGCCAAAGCTCACCGCTTCGCCCGTTGAACCGGCGCCCGCAGCAACGATCGTCGAGGCAATGCCCACACCAGTGGTCACGTCGGAACCCGTCGAAACCGTCGCGGGCAGTACCTCCGAACCAGTTGCCGAGCGCCCGGCGTCAAGGCCCTCGACATCGCCGAGCGAATCCGTCACCGCGGCGATTCCGCCCGTCGGTGAGGTAGCGAAGCCCGCCTACGTCGACACGGCGCCTCTCTCGTCGCAAGTCAAATCACCTCGCACCCTCTGGTCGAGTCGCATCTCGCTCTTGCTTGTCGCGGCGCTCGTGGGGGGATTGGCGGGACACTTCGCGTCCACGAACACCTCAGTGAAGGGCACCCTGACGATCAATTCGGTGACGAACTCACCCGGTGCAGCCATACTTCCAAACGGTTTAAGCATTCCGAAGCTGGTGACTCGAGTTGACACGTCGGTCGTTTCTATTGACGTGAAGAGTGGTGGGGAAGAGGACCAGGGCACCGGCATGATTATCTCGTCAAATGGATTGGTGGTCACGAATAACCACGTAATCGCGGCCGCCGTGCAATCGGGGACCATCACCGTGACTCGCACCGGCTCGGTCAAGAGTCTGCCCGCAACACTCGTTGGAACCAATCCGATCGATGACGTGGCACTCATCAAGATCAACGGTGCCTCAGGTCTGCCTCCCGTGACCTTTGGTAACTCGAGCAAGCTTCAGGTGGGCGACGCAGTGGTCGCCATTGGCAACGCACTCGGTCTGGCCAAGGGAACTCCAACGGTCACTTCGGGCATTGTTTCAGCGCTAGGCCGCACCGTCACCGCGACGTCGGGTACCGCCAGCGAAACGCTCAACAACATGATTCAGACTGATGCCGCCATAAATCCCGGCAACTCGGGAGGCCCGCTGCTCGACTCCGCGGGTGACGTCGTGGGGATGAACACCGCGGTCGCGGGCACGCTACCTGATGGCACGAGCGCTCAAAACATCGGCTTCGCCATTCCGGTGGCGACGATTGAGTCATTGCTCAAGCGACTCGAGGCTGGTGAGAGCATCGTGACTCACGGCGCCTTTATTGGCGTCGAGATTTCGTCCAACAGTGCGGCCCTGCAAGCTGAATATGGGCTCTCGCTCTCCACCGGCGCCGTGGTCGTGAGTGTCATCGCAGGTACTGGCGCGGCGAAAGCTGGTGTGGACCAAGGTGACGTCATTGTGGGCATCAATAGCCTGCCGGTCACCAACGCTCAGGACGTCTCAAGTATCATCTCGAATTTTCATCCCGGCGACCTCATAGAATTGCAGATCGTGCGTGGCACGACGCATCTCACCATCCACGTCACACTCGGTTCTGCGCCTAAATAGGACTAGGCGAGTGTCGCGATTCCACCATCGACGGGCAAGATCACACCCGTGATGTAACTCGCCGCGGGTGAGGCCAAAAATATGGCGGCACCAGCCATATCACTGGGTTGTCCAATGCGTTTCATGGGTGCCGCCGCGGCGATGTAGTCGCCCATCGCCTCGAGAGTGGCGTGCATCATCTTTGACTCGAAGGGTCCCGGCGCGATCGCGTTCACGGTCACCAGGGGAGCGAGCTGCTTGGCCAAGTGGCGCGTCAGTTGATGAACGGCCGCTTTGGACGCTGAGTACGCGTAAGTCTCCATTGACGGAACGTGTATGCCGTCTATTGATCCGATGTTGATGACTCGTGAGGGCGACATTGCCGACGCGTTTCGCTCGAGCAACGGGCGTAGGAACTTCGTGAGATGAAAGACGCCCTTGACGTTGAGCGCGAGCACACGTTCAAAGGCCAGTTCATCGTACTGATCCATGGGTGCACCCCAGGTTGCTCCCGCATTGTTCACCAGAACATCGAGATGATCTTCGCGCGAGGCGATCTCGTCGGCGAGGCGACGACATTCCGCTTCACTCGACAGGTCAGCCGGCAACGAGATGCACGTGCCGAGTTTGCTCAACTCATTCGCGAGCGTCTCACCAACCTCGGCCTTGCGCGATGAGATGTAGACCCTCGCGCCCGCATCGACGAATCCCCGAGCGATCATTTCGCCGATTCCGCGCGTACCGCCGGTGACGAGCACAACTTTTCCCGAAACGTCAAAGAGAGAATCCATGGGCGAAGTGTAGGTCAGCGAAGTGGTTGACTCACTCGAAGCGCGGTACGAGGCCGACTGAGCTCCGGGCGACGCTCGTGGGCAATGACGAGAGCTTCGTCGACGTCATACGCTTCGACAATCTCTTGATCAAGGCCTCGATAGAAATCACCCCAGAGCACCCGAAAGAAGTGGCGCTCGTCGTGCGTCAATTACTGGCCGACGCGCAAACTCGCCACGGCCGTCGCGGTGACCGGGTCCTTGGTTGACGTTGCGTAGTAGGCGTGGATGGCCCAGACACCACTCGAGGTGAAATTAAAGGCACACTCGACTTGACTGTAGGAGATCTGTTGGAAGTTACAGACGAGATTCGAATCATCAGAGTTCGCCGGCGCGGCGGCGATGATCCTCACGACACCTGAAGTGTGCTCAGGGATGACGTCGACGATGATATTGAAGGTGCCATTACTCGCCGAGGCGGGTGACGTATTGTCGCTGTAATCGAACGAAAGCGTGGTGCCAGGAGGCGTTGTCGTATCAGCCCCCGCTGGAAGAGCGAGAAAACCGTAGCTGGCGGCTACAACGATTGCAGCGCAAAGGACCCGACGCATGCAATAAGTATAGTCATGTACTCACAGGTACGACGCCGATAATGTACGTTATGTAAAGTTATTGATTTGCGCGGATCGAGAGTCACAACGGGTGTCTTCCGTCACTGAGGACGGCGCGAAGCCATCAGGACCCCATCTGACCACCTAAGGGGGCAACGAGCCGCCTACTCATATGACGACGGTTTGCGACCTTCCAGACGCTTCGCCGATGTTGGCGTGCCCGTCTTCTTCTTCGACTTCTTCTTGCTCGTCTTCTTCTTCTTCTTTTTCTTCTTCGATTCCTTCACGCGGGCGTCCGGGCTTGGCTTCGAGGATTGGGTGACATCGTCCTCATAGAGAGGGTCACGCAATTGGAGTTGGCGCCCGTCTGGCGAGCTGGGAGCAAAGAAGTAGGGCGCAGCGCCCACGGGAACGGGCGAGCGCGAGGTGTCGCCTGTTCGGCGTTGTCGAACCCCATCACTCGCCCGGCGTAAATGCCGACGCGAGTACCCGATCTCCAAGACGAACGCCACGAGGGGCGAAGCGACTACGACACCAACAATCGCCCACCCGTACCAATGGAAGGAGACAAATTGCGAGATGCCAACCTGGCCG
Source organism: uncultured Acidimicrobiaceae bacterium (assembly GCA_963834545.1). Lineage (GTDB taxonomy): Bacteria > Actinomycetota > Acidimicrobiia > Acidimicrobiales > RAAP-2 > RAAP-2. Next base: position 41,202 of record CAWICL010000011.1, read on the forward strand.
TTGGCTTGGACGGGTCCGGTGAGAGTGATGCGTTGGCCCGGGCTGACGAAGTCCTTGAACTGCCCGCCCTTGGCGCGAAACTGCGCCGGCAGGAGTCCCGTGTTCACGATGACCACGCGTTCGAGATGATTCTTTAGCGTCGAGGTTGCCACCGTGACACCTCGAATCAGCGGCTTCACGATCCAAATCGGAACAATGATCAACAGAATTGCGAACATGCGGTCATAATCGCGCCGCACGCGTTTTTCGATCTGGCGCCGCAGTATCAAGATGAGCGCCATACCTGCCGCCAAAATCGGCAGGGCGGCACTCAAGAAACCCATCCCCCAGATCGTTGCAACCGTGACGCCCTTGACGTCTGACGGCGACACCACCCACGGGTCGATAACGTTGGCGGCGTCGCCCTTGGTTTCAAAGGTCCCGTTGGCGTACACCTTGACGACACGGTGGGTGTAGATCACGGAAAAACCGGGGGGCACGAAACTGACGGTCTCGCCGACTTTGATCTCTGTATTGGGCGCGAGAGGTCGGTCAATCACCAGAGCGCCGACGCAGACTTCGGGACACATGGACTCGGTCGTCACACGATAGATCGTTCCCCCACTTACGATCCATCCCACTTGGGCGAGCACCGCCAAGGTGATCACGATGAAAATGATCCGTAGGTCCCAGGGCAGAGGTGGCTTGTAGTCCTTGACGCGTCGTTCCTCGTAGGCGAGGCGTTCAAAATGTTGGCGTCGACGAAATTCTGCGGGGCTCAGCGCCTCGTTGGGTAGGTCCCCTGCCCGAGTCACAGAATTGCGACGGCGTCAGGGTAGACGAGTTGGGATGAGAACGTGGAATTCTTCTCGTAGAACGTCAAAGGCACGAGCAAGTGCAAGCCGGCGATGCCGGTGCCCGCTGCCGCCGCCAATTTCATCGTCACCGTGATACTCACCGGCCCCCCCGTCGCTGGACTCGTCATCGTGTGCGTACCAATCGTATTGGCGTACACGCTCGTCGACGGAGCGGGACACGCACCGCTTCCGGCGGGCACCACGCAGGCGGTGATCGAACTCGCGACGGTCTGGATGGTGACCTCAACCAAGGGACACGCGGGCGACGCAACGGTATCGGTGAGCGGCCAATACGAGATTGGCGACATCGACAGCGCGCGCGACTCCTCGTCGGCGGCGCTCGGGGCACTGTAGAGATTGGCGACTTGACTCGCCGTGAGTTGGGTGTTGTAGAGGCCCGCTTGAGAGAGCGAGCCGTTGAAGTTGTAGTCGGTGGACGTGTCCGTCCAACCAAGTATGTAGGCGTATCCCAAGTGCCAGTACATCGTGTAGGCCTGTCCGGCGAGTCCCGCGCTGTTGTAGGCCACCTGGACACCGTCGACGTACATGTACTCGCCGAGCGCGCCGTACGTCACCACGACGAAGTGCCAGTTCCCGTCGTTGTAGGTTCCCGGGGACGTCACTTCGTCCAGGCTTCCCGCGTCGTTGATACCAAAGACGAGATGTCCGGTGGGATCAATCCACAGATCACGGTCCCAACTCGTGGGTGTCGAATCCAGTTGCGTGGTGTTGCCGCCCATGATCGATCCTTGCGAGGTGGTCTTGAACCAGATCGAGGCCGAAAGCGTCGGAGGATTCGAATAGGAGTTCGTGGTGTAGATGTCCGAACCCGTCGTTCCAGGAAGCGTCACCCCTGCCCCACCGAGCGTGGTCGGACCCGGCACACCTTGGGTGACGGTGCCCTCGATCTTTCCCGTGTTGGCGTTGCCCGAAGCGTCCGCGAGCGTTGGAGTCGGTGTGCTGAGTGTCGGTACCGCACCGGTGTAGGGCGTGGTTCCCGTGTCGGTCATGGGCCAGTAGAAAGAAGCGGCGTCAGCGGTCACTTGTGCGTTGTACGTTGCTTGTGTTGCATCGGCGTAGAGCGTTGAGATCTGTGGCGTCGAAAGCGCCGAACCGAAGAGCGCCATCCCGTTGAGTGAACCGTTGAAGTACGCGTTCGTAGGTTTGTTCGTCCAGGCGGGAGCGGTGTTGAGCTCGGATCCCCACCCAAAATGCCAGTACCCGTTGTAGTTGTAAGCGGTCGTCGTGGCGCTCGACGCGACCAGGGCTCCGTTGACGAAGAGGCGGTCTCCATCAGCGGCACTGATGCTCACGGTGAAGAAGTTCCACGTTCCAGCGACGTAGGTAGCAGTGCTCGTCAACTCGCTAAGCGTCGTGCCGTTCGTGGTCGTTGCCCACACCAATCGGCCAGTCGAATCGAGCCAGAGCTCGCGGTCGTTGTCCGCCGTTAATGTCGTGTTCTGATTATTGGAGAACGAGAGGATCGTCCCCTGCTTGGTCGACGTCTTGAACCAACCCGCGAAAGTGAAGTTGGCCGGATCGGTCTCGAGTGCGAGTGTCTCGGCGTAGCCGGTCGACCCGTCGAACGTTGCGGCGGTGGATGAGAGTTGGGACATGGTCGTGCCATAGGTGACGCCGTAGAACGGAAGCGCGGTGTCGCCACTCACGCCCTCGGCAAAATATTGAAGACCGCAACCAGTCGACGTCAAGAGCCCACTGGCGGCGCTGATTGAACCAACGGCGGTGAGCGTCGAGCCGGCACTGGCCGCGGTTGTCGTCAAGGTCGTCGTTGGCAAGGGATTGCCCGGGCACGTCGTCGAATTACTGCTCGCAATGCTGCCAGTTGGCGGTGTGCACACCACTGAGGTGGGCGTCGTGCCTTTCATCAGGAGATTTCCGCTGGAAAATGTATTCGCGTTGTTAATGATGGTGGCGGTGAAGATCGCCGCTGATGCAATCAGTGCCGGCAAGATCACGTAACTAATTGCGGTCAACGACAGTCCGCCAACCAGGCGCGTGCCAGCACGTTTGAGCTTCTTGTTTTTCATTCGAAGTATTCCACGAGAGCGATCTCGACTTGGTGCACGTTCGGCGAACTGATCAGAACACTCCTAAGCGAACATCACGAACTCAAGAGTTCTCTGCCCCCGCAAACTCATCGTTCGCGGGGGCAGAGAGAATCCCTAGAGACGAATTACTACGACTGGTTCCAAGTCATGGTTTGCGATGCGGTAAGACCCTGATCGCTATTCGAGGCGCTCGTGTCGAGCATCACGTTAAAGGTGTAGGTCTGGGTCGCGGCTGGAGCCAAAAGAACGAGACCAGGGGTCGAGGCGTTCGTGATTGAACCAAGCGTTGCGGCACCGGCGAGGGTTCCCGAACTCGTGGGAGTGGAGGGGCACGACGCCGAGGCATTCGCCGGATAGAGGCACTTACCCGTGTAGCCGACATTGAAGTCGACTTTTCCGCAGAATCCTGCAGTGTCGGAGCCGACATATCCGGCATCATCGGATGCGGCTGCGGCGGAGCAAGCCGCGAAGACGAGGCTCTCTGCGGTGGCGGTGACGTTGCCGACGTTCTTCATGGTGATGGTAGTCGTAAGAGGCGTCCCGGCAGGAACTTGGTCGAGTGTGCCAATCAATTTATTGATGGCGCAGTTCGCTGAGTTCGTGGTAACCGAACCACCCGAACCTGAACCCGTCGAGTAGCAGGTCGTGGCTCCCGCGAACTCTTCTAATTGCATGGTTCCTGAAGAAAAGGTATTGGCGTTGTTCACGATCGTGGCGCTAAAGCCGGCGAAGGTCACAGCCGCGGTGGAACCGAGCGCAACAACAGCAACAATCGCCGCAACGAGGCCCGCCGAGCGACCTACTAAGTAATATGGACGCTTCATGCCAACTGTCTCCTTGGATGGAATTCCCTACAATCTGTAGAGGACTCAAAACGCTCAGTATATGACGCGCGCTGCACCTGTCAAGTGATAGCTGCACCTGTCAAGTGATAGTTGTACTCGTTGCGCCGTTTGGACCAATCCTTCGAAATCCAAGGCGCGCCAGCAACTTCTGACACCAAAACCCATGGTTCGTTGAACTCGTCAGTTGCGCGGAAAGAAACCCTCGCCCGCGATGGTGGAGCCTCCGTGATCCGCCACCAAATTGGCGCATACGTAAGGGATTTTATGCTGCTCGTGCCACTCGGAAGGGAAATAGGTCACCAAACGAGACACCTGGAACCGACACGTGATTTCGGGGACGAACTTGGCGTAGTTCTGCGACGTGAAGTACCAGAATGAGTTCTCGTTGTAGAACGCGACGTGTGTGGGATCTTGATAGGCACCTCGACCATCGGTGCTCGGTGTCAAACTGAGCAACACTCCCCCGTGCGCCAAGAGTCGATAGAACTCATTAAACAGTGAGATCTTGTCGACGACGTGTTCGAGAAAATCGCTGGCGCGAATCACACCTACCGAACCGTCTGGCAAGTCAATGCCCTGGCTCACGTCACACACAATGTCCACGCCTTCACCGGGATATTGATCGACACCGAGGAAGCCTGGCGGCTTAGAATGTGCCGCGCCCATGTCCAAGGCGTGCAGATTATTTCGTGCGGCCCACGCCAACGCGTTCGAAGAAATGTTGTCGTCATAGAGACGAACCGTTTCTCGTTGAATGAAGGCATTCGTCTCAGGTTCCTTTTGCGTATTGAGATCATGAATGCGCTGAAGATACAAACACTTATCAATGAGAAGAAATTCAGTCGCCTGGTACATGCGACTCATAAGATCCTGATCGTCTAGGACCGTCAACTGCGCGTTATAACCACCGACTTCTTCATAGATGCTTCGACGAAACGCGCGAACGTGATTGGGCGCGTACCAGATGTAACTGATGTTGCTCGGTAGAGGTGCCATCGCGTCACATTGCAAATACGTCGTACCGTCGACAACGACGTCACGATAGGTCCAGCCCATTGCACTGTTAAAACGCATGTCTGATCGTGTGCCATCTTCATTCATTTGAGCAAACTGGCTGTACACAAATCCAACCGCGGGATTGGCCTCGAAAGCCGCAACTATTTCGGCGAGTGCGTCCGAAGCCAGTACGTCATCATGATCGAGCTCGACCAGATATTCACCCGTTGCCAGAGCGCACGCTTTGCGCTTGGCGGCACCAACGCCTTGAAGATTGTCGTCCGAGGAAACCTTGACGCGTTCATCTTCAATCCGGGGGGTCCATTGACTCCCCTTATTCAAGACGACGATCCACTCCCAGTCGTCAAAAGTTTGTCGCTGGAGCGATGCATAGCAATCGTCTAAATACTTCGCGCGATGACTAGGCGTGAAGACCGAAACGAGCGTCATGCGCTACTTCAAAGATGGAAATGACTTTGGAACTCTCGACGCGAGACTCGGCGCTTCTTTAATGGCTTCCTTCACTTCGGTTTTGGCGAGTGCGACGTTTCCCAGTTGGTCATTCAGTAGTCCAGCGTTAAAGAGCGTGTTCGCGTCCTTGGGCTTAATGGCGAGGATTGCGTTGTACTCAGTCAGCGCTCCGGTTGGATTACTTGACGTCTCAACTACCGCCAAATTGAAGAGCGCGGGCAAGTACTTGGGATCGGAACTGATTGACTGGTTGTAGTAGCCGATTGCCACCGACGTGTTTCCTTCGGCGGTATTGATGACGCCCAAGTTGTAGTACGCGTACGTGGTCAGATTCTGAGAGTTCGAGGGATTCTGCGCAATGACGCTCAAATAATCTGACGTCGCAAGAGTGTTGTTGCCTTCGGTTTGAGCGCTCAATCCTTCATTCATCAACGCCGTCAAGGATGTCGTCGTCTTTCTCAGCAAGAAATACGCAGTGGCGCCACCCGCGAGTAGCACCACCACCACGATGCCCGTAATCCACCAACGCAACCGCCTCGATTGTGAACCGTTTCTCACCGTACTCTGCTCCCCATAATTCGTTCCGACACGACCTTTTTACTGCTCCGACCTCAATTGTCATGAAGCCATGCACCGCAACACCACACTATCCCTCGTCCTCAAAAAAAGCGGTTCCATCAAGGCTTATTGAGCGGACAATTGGTTATCAACTGGACGTCTACTCCTCCCGATTTAGGCGCCCGCTTGCAATCTCAAGCATTAACTCAAGGCAAACCACGGAATCTTCGTCATGACCACCGGCGTGCCACTGATTGCGGTGTTCAAGCTCTGACCAGAGACCGTGACGGCGCGACTTCCCGAGAGCGTGTTCGCGGCGGGCGTGTAACCAATGTTCACCGGTGCCGTCGTAGGTGCAGCTGCGTACAAGGTCGCACCAGTTTGGATGGCGATCCAGTAGAAGCCCGACGATGTCACCGTGTAAGACAGTGCCACGGTATTGACACCGACCGCCGCAGTGAAGGGCGTAAACGTCAAGTAATTGGTCGCAGTGTAAAGAGCCACGTACGACGTTCCACTACCCGAAGCAGTCGTGTCGAAAGTTATGTGTGAAATTGTTTGACCGGCGCTGAGGTACACCGACTCAAAGGATGGGGTCGTCGAAGCCTCAACAATGGTGCTTGTGATTTCGGCGGGGTCAAAGGCCCAGGTCTGGTATCCCAAGCCCGCGGCGGGATAATCCCCCGTGATGCTTTGAGCACCCTGGGATCCTTGAGCACCCTGGTTACCTTGAGAACCCTGTGCGCCTTGCACTCCTTGCGCTCCGGTGCCACCGGTGGAACCTTGCGCACCCTGAGCTCCTTGCGGTCCCGTCGCCCCATTCGTACCGGCGATGCCTTGATAGCCCTGTGGACCCTGCGACCCGGTTGAACCCTGGGCACCACTCGAGCCCTGCGCACCGCTTGAACCCTGCGCGCCAGGTGATCCCTGAACACCTGTCGAACCTGTAGCACCGCTCGCACCCTGAGCACCAACGGCGCCTTGCGCACCGTTAAGACCCGCAGTCGTCACATTCCATGACGAGTACGTTCCACTTCCGACCACAGTGTCAACATTCACCGAGAGCGGTGGTCCAACGCCTGTGACCGTTCCAATCATGTAATTAGAAGGTGAACTCGTCGAAGTGATCTGAACTCGATGTCCCGGAACAAACGCTGACAAATTCGAAATACTTAAAATCTGCGTTCCAGTACCGATTGTCAACGATTGGGTCGACGTTGCGTAGCCGTAACTCGCACCCTGGAAGCCTTGAGAGCCCTGAGCACCGGTTGAACCCTGCGTTCCGGTCGCACCCTGGAAGCCTTGAGAACCTTGTGCACCCGTTGCACCTTGGACGCCGGCGGAACCTTGGGATCCGACCGCACCTTGAGCGCCGGTTGAGCCTTGTGCACCCGTCGTGCCCTGCGCACCGGTTGAGCCCTGTGCACCCGTCGTGCCCTGCGCGCCGGTTGAGCCTTGTGCGCCGGTCGTGCCCTGGAATCCCTGGAAGCCTTGTGCACCCGTCGTACCCTGTGCACCCGTCGAGCCTTGTGCACCCGTCGTGCCCTGCGCGCCGGTTGAACCCTGCGTTCCGGTCGCGCCCTGGAAGCCTTGGAACCTTGTGCACCCGTTGCACCTTGGACGCCGGCGGAACCTTGGGATCCGACCGCACCTTGAGCGCCGGTTGAGCCTTGTGCACCCGTCGTGCCCTGCGCACCGGTTGAGCCCTGTGCACCCGTCGTGCCCTGCGCGCCGGTTGAGCCTTGTGCGCCGGTCGTGCCCTGGAATCCCTGGAAGCCTTGTGCACCCGTCGTACCCTGTGCACCCGTCGAGCCTTGTGCACCCGTCGTGCCCTGCGCGCCGGTTGAGCCCTGTGCACCCGTCGTGCCCTGGAAGCCCTGGAAGCCTTGTGCACCCGTTGCACCTTGGACGCCGGCGACACCTTGAGATCCGACCGCACCTTGAGCACCGGTTGAGCCTTGTGCACCCGTCGTGCCCTGCGCACCGGTTGAGCCCTGCGCACCGGTCGTACCCTGTGCACCCGTCGAGCCTTGTGCACCGGTCGTGCCCTGCGCACCGGTTGAGCCCTGTGCGCCGGTCGTGCCCTGGAAGCCCTGGAAGCCTTGTGCACCCGTTGCACCTTGGACGCCGGCGACACCTTGAGATCCGACCGCACCTTGAGCACCGGTTGAGCCTTGTGCACCCGTCGTGCCCTGCGCACCGGTTGAGCCCTGCGCACCGGTTGGCCCTGTGCACCGGTTGAGCCTTGTGCACCGGTTGAGCCTGTGCCCGGTTGAGCCTGTGCGCCGGTCGTGCCCTGGAAGCCCTGGAAGCCTTGTGCACCCGTTGCACCTTGGACGCCGGCGACACCTTGAGATCCGACCGCACCTTGAGCACCGGTTGAGCCTTGTGCACCCGTCGTGCCCTGCGCACCGGTTGAGCGCCCTGGAAGCCCTGGAAGCCTTGTGCACCCGTTGCACCTTGGACGCCGGCGACACCTTGAGATTCGACTGCACCTTGAGCACCGGTTGAGCCCTGTGCACCGGTCGTGCCTTGTGCACCGGTCGTGCCTTGTGCACCGGTCGTGCCTTGTGCACCGGTTGAGCCCCTGTGCGCCGGTCGTGCCCTGGAAGCCCTGGAAGCCTTGTGCACCCGTTGCACCTTGGACGCCGGCGACACCTTGAGATTCCGACCGCACCTTGCGCACCGGTTGAGCCTTGTGCACCCGTCGTACCCTGTGCACCCGTCGAGCCTTGTGCACCCGTCGTGCCCTGCGCGCCGGTTGAGCCTTGTGCGCCGGTCGTGCCCTGTGCACCGGTTGAGCCCTGGAAGCCCTGGAAGCCTTGTGCACCCGTTGCACCTTGTGCGCCGGTTGAGCCTTGTGCGCCGGTCGTGCCCTGGAAGCCCTGGAAGCCTTGTGCACCCGTTGCACCTTGGACGCCGGCGACACCTTGGAGATCCGACCGCACCTTGTGCGCCGGTTGAGCCTTGCGCACCGGTTGAACCCTGTGCACCGGTCGAGCCTTGTGCACCGGTCGAGCCTTGTGCACCGATTGAGCCTTGTGCACCGGTTGAGCCTTGTGCACCCGTCGAGCCTTGTGCGCCGGTCGTACCCTGCGCACCAGTTGAGCCTTGTGCGCCAATCGTGCCCTGGAATCCCTGGAAGCCTTGTGCACCCGTCGTACCTTGGACGCCGGCGACACCTTGAAGATCCGACCGCACCTTGAGCACCGGTTGAGCCTTGTGCACCCGTCGTGCCCTGCGCACCGGTTGAGCCTTGTGCACCCGTCGTACCCTGTGCACCCGTCGAGCCTTGTGCACCCGTCGTGCCCTGCGCGCCGGTTGAGCCTTGTGCGCCGGTCGTGCCCTGTGCACCGGTTGAGCCCTGGAAGCCCTGGAAGCCTTGTGCACCCGTTGCACCTTGGACGCCGGCGACACCTTGAGCTCCGACCGCACCTTGAGCACCGGTTGAGCCTTGTGCACCCGTCGTGCCCTGCGCACCGGTTGAGCCTTGTGCACCCGTCGTGCCCTGCGCACCGGTTGAGCCTTGTGCACCCGTCGTGCCCTGCGCACCGGTTGAGCCTTGTGCGCCGGTCGTGCCCTGGAAGCCCTGGAAGCCCTGGAAGCCTTGTGCACCCGTTGCACCTTGGACGCCGGCGACACCTTGAGATCCGACCGCACCTTGAGCACCGGTTGAGCCTTGTGCACCCGTCGTGCCCTGCGCACCGGTTGAGCCTTGTGCACCCGTCGAGCCTTGTGCGCCGGTCGTGCCCTGGAAGCCCTGGAAGCCTTGTGCACCCGTTGCACCTTGGACGCCGGCGACACCTTGAGATTCCGACCGCACCTTGAGCACCGGTTGAGCCTTGTGCACCCGTCGTACCCTGTGCACCCGTCGAGCCTTGTGCACCCGTCGTGCCCTGCGCGCCGGTTGAGCCCTGTGCGCCGGTCGTGCCCTGGAAGCCCTGGAAGCCTTGTGCACCCGTTGCACCTTGGACGCCGGCGACACCTTGAGATCCGACCGCACCTTGAGCACCGGTTGAGCCTTGTGCACCCGTCGTGCCCTGTGCACCCGTCGAGCCTTGTGCACCCGTCGAGCCTTGTGCACCCGTCGTGCCCTGCGCACCCGTCGTGCCCTGCGCGCCGGTCGTGCCCTGGAAGCCGGTTGAGCCTTGTGCGCCGGTTGAGCCTTGTGCGCCGGTTGCGCCCTGCGCACCTGTTGCGCCTTGCAGGCCGGCGACACCTTGGAGATCCGACCGCACCTTGAGCACCGGTCGAGCCCTGTGCACCGGTCGAGCCTTGTGCACCGGTTGAGCCCTGTGCACCGGTCGTGCCTTGTGTGCCGGTCGAACCTTGTGCGCCGGTCGAGCCTTGTGCGCCGGTCGAGCCTTGTGCACCGGTCGTGCCTTGTGCGCCGGTCGAGCCCTGGAAGCCTTGTGCACCCGTTGCACCTTGGACGCCGGCGACACCTTGAGATCCGACCGCACCTTGAGCACCGGTTGAGCCTTGTGCACCGGTCGTGCCTTGTGCGCCGGTTGAGCCTTGTGCACCGGTCGTGCCCTGTGCGCCGGTCGTGCCTTGTGCGCCGGTTGAGCCTTGTGCACCGGTCGTGCCCTGGAAGCCCTGGAAGCCTTGTGCACCCGTTGCACCTTGGACGCCGGCGACACCTTGAGATCCGACCGCGCCTTGTGCGCCGGTCGAGCCCTGAGCACCGGTTGCGCCTTGCGCTCCGTCAGCTCCGTTAGCGCCTTGTGCACCCGTTGCACCTTGGACACCGTCAGCTCCGTTCGCGCCTTGTGCGCCGGTCGAGCCCTGAGCACCGGTTGCGCCCTGCGCACCTGTTACGCCTTGGAGGCCGGCGACACCTTGAGATCCGACCGCACCTTGAGCACCGTTCGCACCTTGAGCACCGGTTGCGCCTTGCGCTCCGTCAGCACCGTTCGCACCTTGAGCACCGGTTGCGCCTTGCGCTCCGTCAGCACCGTTCGCACCTTGAGCACCGGTTGCGCCTTGCGCTCCATCAGCTCCGTTCGCGCCTTGTGCGCCGGTTGCGCCTTGCGCTCCATCAACTCCGTTCGCACCTTGTGCGCCGGTCGAGCCCTGAGCACCAGTTGCGCCCTGCGCACCTGTTGCGCCTTGCAGGCCGGCGACACCTTGAGATCCGACCGCACCTTGTGCACCGGTCGAGCCCTGCGCACCGGTTGAGCCCTGTGCACCGTCAGCACCGTTCGCACCTTGAGCACCGGTTGCGCCTTGCGCTCCGTCAGCTCCGTTAGTGCCTTGTGCACCCGTTGCACCTTGGACGCCGTCAGCTCCGTTCGCGCCTTGTGCGCCGGTCGAGCCCTGAGCACCGGTTGCGCCCTGCGCACCAGTTGCACCTTGGAGGCCGGCGACACCTTGAGATCCGACCGCGCCTTGTGCGCCGGTCGAGCCCTGAGCACCGGTTGCGCCTTGCGCTCCGTCAGCACCGTTCGCACCTTGAGCACCGGTTGCGCCCTGCGCACCGTCAGCTCCGTTAGCGCCTTGTGCACCCGTTGCACCTTGGACGCCGTCAGCTCCGTTCGCGCCTTGTGCGCCGGTCGAGCCCTGAGCACCGGTTGCGCCCTGCGCACCAGTTGCACCTTGGAGGCCGGCGACACCTTGAGATCCGACCGCGCCTTGTGCGCCGGTCGAGCCCTGAGCGCCGGTTGCGCCCTGCGCACCGGTTGAGCCCTGTGCACCGTCAGCACCGTTCGCACCTTGAGCACCGGTTGCGCCCTGAGCACCGTCAGCTCCGTTCGCACCTTGTGCGCCTGTCGAACCTTGTGCGCCAGTTGCACCTTGCGCTCCGTCAGCACCGTTCGCACCTTGTGCGCCGGTCGAGCCTTGTGCACCCGTCGAGCCTTGCGCACCGATTGCACCTTGGACGCCGGCGACACCTTGAGATCCGACCGCACCTTGTGCGCCGGTCGAGCCTTGTGCACCCGTCGAGCCTTGCGCACCGGTTGCACCTTGCGCTCCGTCCGCTCCGTTCGCACCTTGTGCGCCTATCGAACCTTGCGCACCCTGCGAACCTTGTGCACCGGTTGCACCTTGGAGGCCGGCGACACCTTGAGATCCGACCGCGCCTTGTGCGCCGGTCGAGCCCTGAGGACCCGTCGAGCCCTGCGCACCGTCAACTCCGTTCGCACCTTGTGCGCCTGTCGAACCTTGTGCGCCAGTTGCACCTTGCGCTCCGTCAGCACCGTTCGCACCTTGTGCGCCGGTCGCGCCTTGTGCACCCGTCGAGCCTTGCGCACCGGTTGCACCTTGGACGCCGGCGACACCTTGAAGATTCCGACCGCGCCTTGAGTGCCGGTTGCTCCCTGCACACCTATCGTGCCCTGGGAGCCCTGAGAACCTTGTGCGCCGGTCGAACCTTGCGCACCGTTTGAGCCCTGTGCACCCGGCGGCCCAGATGAACCTTGAGTACCCGCAGGTCCCGTGGCGCCGTTAAGGCCTGCGCTCCCTTGATATCCCTGAGGCCCCTGACTCCCCGGAGCTCCCTGAGGTCCTGCAGGGCCCTGCGACCCTATTGACGAACCTTGTGCACCCTGCGAACCTTGGAGCCCAGTTGCGCCCGGCGAGCCGGCGGCGCCTTGCGTTCCCTGAGATCCTTGAGATCCTTGTGCGCCGACTTCTCCTTGAAGACCAGTGGCACCTTGGGGTCCAACCGGCCCCGGAACTCCAACGGTCGTCGTTCCTTGATTGCCCGTTGTCGATGAGGGATTTGCAGTTCCTCCCGATCCAGTACCGGAACTTTTCGACGTCGTTGTTGTCGTTGACTTTGATCCACCATGATGATGAAGCGTTGAGGTTGTGGTCGATGAAGATGCTTCACCTGAGTTGGGTGCCACATCGGTTTGACCGTAGTAGTTTGCGACTCCCTGAGGACCGAGAGCATCATGAGAGTCCTCGGAATCCTTTGGTGATGTTGTGTCTTGAGAATTTGACTCTTTAACGCTAAGCGTTGCTGAAACGAATTGCACAGTGAACGCGTGATTCGTTTCATTGCCCTTCGTCGGAATTATCGCGTTCGAACTCTTCCATGACGACGTGACTGGATTGATCGTGCGAGGCGGACTCGAAGGGCGATCATTTTTGGCAGGAACTGTCGCGGCATCTGCTCGCGAAGGAAAGGTCCAAAAGGGACTAATCGTCGCAGTGAAGGACAAAAAGGCGACAAAAGATCCTCTGACGCGTCCGTTCTTGGGCGCGTTCCTTCCCGCCACTGGCTTTCGTTCAGTGACGGAGTCGCGGTCGATCATCGTTGACGAATCTCCGCGTTAAGAAAGCGGGTGAAAGCAAAAAATCCCATGACCCTTCCGGTCCTTAATTGGGGCTCCATAATTATACGCTGCATTCCGTCAATTGGATTTGCCGTATTATCCGCCGCGATGCCCTCAGGCACCTCGGTAACGCTTAGGCAAGCCAATCTCAGTTCCATCCGTCTAAATCCTCCTTAATCTCAATAATTAGTATGCTTCACTCCCCCATAACTTTCCAGGTGCAAACGCACTATTTTGGGCTGTTTTTGCGTCAAATGCAGCTTCGATTGTCTGGTGTGGTTCCAACAATTGAAGCGAAAGCCCAATGTCGATGGGTTGTTTCCGCGCCTCGAAATGACGATTCCTTCCATTCCGAAACGTCATTACCGTTTCTCTCCCTTTTCTCATTTGCCCTCGGCGCGAGGGCGTCAGTCTTCTAACTCAGTGCCATCCAGGGTTGATTGGATACGGGTGTCGGTGTGCCCGAAACCTCAGAGGTCGTGTCTTGACCCGAAAGTTCGACACTTCTTCCACCGATGAGACTGTTCGCTGTTGCGGTGTAACCAATGTCGTTGACATTGGGGGTGTCACCATAAAGAGTTGCGCCCGTGCTAATGGCTATCCAATAGAAGCCCGACGTGGAGACCGACCAACCAAACGTCCCACACGTTTCAGAGTTGTAACCCGAAGCGACTGCGGCTGTACTCCCTGAGCAAATGTCGCCCCAGGTATTGAATAGGGCGTAATAAGTAGTCGTCGTGCTGTACGCAGCGCTCGCGTCAAAGTCAATGTGGTCACCTTCTTGTCCGGCGTTCAAATACACTTCCTCATACCAGGTTTGCGCGCTTGAAAGTCCAATCGTTGCTCTAATCATGTTCGAGTCAAAGTCCCAAGCCTGAAAGCCTTCGCCCGAGGCGGGAAACTCTCCCGGCAGCCCTTCACCAATCGCACCTTGAGTCCCCTGAGGGCCCTGAACTCCGCTAAGACCCGCCGTTGAGATCGTCCACGATGTGAAGGTTCCACTCCCCGACACCGTGGTCACATTGAAAGCCAGCATGTTCGGACCCGCGGACGTTACCGTGCCGATCATGTAATTCGATGGTGCGGCCGTTGCGGTAACTTGCACTGTTTGACCGACAACGAATCCCGGCCCGTTCGAGATCGCGGCGAATAGTTGTGATCCCATTGCCCAACGTCATTGACTGCGTTGAGGTCGCGTAACCGTAACTCGCTCCTTGAACTCCTTGTGCCCCAGTAGAGCCCTGTGCGCCTGTCGCACCTTGCACGCCAGCAGCTCCTTGCGCACCAATCGCACCTTGCGGACCAGCGACACCTTGCGCACCATTGGCGCCCTGTGCGCCGGTTGCACCTTGCACACCTGCAACGCCTTGAGTGCCAACTGCACCGGTAGCGCCCTGAGCACCGTTCGATCCGTTCGCACCTTGCGCGCCGGTGGCGCCGGTCGTGCCTTGTGCACCATTCGATCCTTGTGCGCCAGTTGCACCTTGCGCGCCAGTTGCACCTTGCACGCCTGCAACGCCTTGAGTGCCAACTGCACCGGGAGCGCCCTGAGCACCATTCGATCCGTTCGCACCTTGCGCGCCGGTGGCGCCATTCGATCCGTTCGCACCTTGTGCGCCAGTTGCACCTTGAGCACCGGTGGCTCCTTGTGCGCCGGTTGCACCTTGCGCGCCAGTTGCACCTTGCACGCCTGCAACGCCTTGAGTGCCGCGAGCTCCGGTGGCACCTTGAGCACCATCGACGCCGTTCGCACCTTGAGCACCATTCGATCCGTTCGCACCTTGCGCGCCGGTGGCGCCTTGTGCGCCGGTTGCACCTTGCGCGCCGGTAGCACCATTCAATCCTTCACACCTTGCGCGCCGGTTGCACCTTGAGCACCATTCGATCCGTTTGCACCTTGCGCACCGGTAGCACCTTGAGCGCCATCAGCACCGTTTGTACCTTGCGCACCGGTAGCACCTTGAGCGCCATCAGCACCGTTTGCACCTTGCGCACCGGTAGCACCATTCGATCCGTTGGCACCTTGAGCACCAT
The DNA here is from genome assembly GCA_963834545.1 of uncultured Acidimicrobiaceae bacterium. Classification (GTDB taxonomy): domain Bacteria; phylum Actinomycetota; class Acidimicrobiia; order Acidimicrobiales; family RAAP-2; genus RAAP-2. Next base: position 56,294 of record CAWICL010000011.1, read on the forward strand.
CGACGCCGTTCGCACCTTGAGCACCATTCGATCCGTTCGCACCTTGCGCGCCGGTGGCGCCCTGTGCGCCGGTTGCACCTTGCGCGCCAGTTGCACCTTGCGCGCCTGCAACACCTTGAGCGCCGACAGCACCGGTTGCACCTTGAGCACCATTCGATCCGTTTGCACCTTGCGCACCGGTAGCACCTTGAGCGCCATCAGCACCGTTTGCACCTTGCGCACCGGTAGCACCATTCGATCCGTTGGCACCTTGAGCACCATCGACGCCGTTCGCACCTTGCGCACCGGTTGCACCTTGAGCACCATTCGATCCGTTCGCACCTTGCGCGCCGGTGGCGCCCTGTGCGCCGGTTGCACCTTGCGCGCCAGTTGCACCTTGCACGCCTGCAACGCCTTGAGTGCCGACAGCTCCGGTGGCACCTTGAGCACCATCGACGCCGTTCGCACCTTGAGCACCATTCGATCCGTTCGCACCTTGCGCGCCGGTGGCGCCCTGTGCGCCATCAGCACCGTTTGCACCTTGCGCACCGGTAGCGCCCTGTGCGCCGGTTGCACCTTGCGCGCCAGTTGCACCTTGCACGCCTGCAACGCCTTGAGTGCCGACAGCTCCGGTGGCACCTTGAGCACCATCGACGCCGTTCGCACCTTGAGCACCATTCGATCCGTTCGCACCTTGCGCGCCGGTGGCGCCCTGTGCGCCATCAGCACCGTTTGCACCTTGCGCACCGGTAGCACCATCCAATCCGTTCGCACCTTGCGCACCGGTGGCTCCCTGAGCACCATCGACGCCGTTCGCTCCTTGAGCACCATTCGATCCGTTCGCACCTTGCGCGCCGGTCGCACCCTGTGCGCCATCAGCACCGTTTGCACCTTGCGCACCGGTGGCACCTGTCGTGCCCTGTGCACCATTCGATCCGTTCGCACCTTGTGCGCCGGTGGCGCCTTGAGCACCGGCAGCACCTTGCGCGCCAGTTGCACCTTGCACGCCTGCAACGCCTTGAGTGCCAACTGCACCAGTCGCTCCTTGAGCACCATTCGATCCGTTCGCACCTTGCGCGCCGGTGGCGCCCTGTGCGCCATCAGCACCGTTTGCACCTTGCGCACCGGTAGCACCATTCGATCCGTTGGCACCTTGAGCGCCATCGACGCCGTTCGCACCTTGAGCACCATTCAATCCGTTTGCACCTTGCGCACCGGTGGCTCCTTGAGCACCGGTGGCTCCTTGTGCGCCAGTTGCACCTTGAGCGCCGACAGCTCCGGTAGCGCCCTGAGCACCATTCGATCCGTTCGCACCTTGCGCGCCGGTTGCACCTTGAGCACCGGCAGCACCGGTGGCACCTTGAGCGCCATTCGCTCCGTTTGCACCTTGCGCGCCGGTTGCACCATTCGATCCGTTCGCACCTTGCGCGCCGGTAGCACCCTGAGCACCATTCGATCCGTTCGCACCTTGCGCGCCGGTGGCGCCCTGTGCGCCATCAGAACCGTTTGCACCTTGCGCACCGTTGGTTCCGTTTGCACCTTGCGCGCCGGTTGCACCATTCGATCCGTTCGCACCTTGCGCGCCGGTAGCACCCTGTGCGCCGTTCGATCCGTTGGCACCTTGAGCACCGGTGGCTCCTTGTGCGCCAGTTGCACCTTGCACGCCTGCAGCACCTTGAGCGCCGACGGCACCGGTGGCACCTTGAGCGCCATTCGATCCATTGGCACCTTGAGCGCCGGTTGCACCTGCGGCGCCTTGTGCACCACTTCCACTCCCGCTCGCTCCTTGAGAACCTTGAGCACCCTGCAATCCATCAATTCCCGAGGAACCCTGGGGTCCTTGAGCGCCACTCGCCCCGACTGCGCCTTGAGGACCTTGCGTACCATCACTACCCACGGGACCTTGCGGTCCCACTGGTCCGGCAGTTCCTGTTCCAGAACCGTTTGCACCAGCAATACCCTGGGGACCCTGGGGGCCTGGAACGCCTTGGGCTCCTTGTGAACCGTCCGTTCCGCCGCCAGTCCCGTCCGTCCCGGCAGCACCTTGAGCACCCTGTGCCCCAGGGGCTCCTGGATCTCCCGGCGCTCCGTTTGCTCCGCTCGAACCTTGAGTTCCCGACGCACCTTGAGCCCCGGGTGATCCATCGGCGCCCAGGACTCCCTTGCGAACCGGGAGCACCTTGAGGACCCGCTTGGCCCTTGAGAACCTCAATGATTGTTCGCGCGGCGGTCGTCTTGGCCTCGTATCGCGAAAAAGTGTCTAGAACGGTGGACGAGTCAATGCCAGTCGTCCGACCCAAATGGTCAGCAAGGCCTTGGGCCCCCAAGGTGAGAGAGTCCGCACTCGAATTGGTGAAATCTTGCAAGGCGGTCTTCGTCACGGGCTTGAACGGCTCGAGACGCTTGACCGCCACCGAGTGAATGCTTATCTTCGTGCGCGCCACCGACGCATTTCCCTTGTGTCGATTCCTTGATTGACGTAACGCATCCCCGGCGACCTGCATCGTGGACTGACGAACTAAGGGGGGCAACGTGAAACTTTGTAGCGCCGCGCCTTCTTGGTTGGACGGCGTTGACATCGAGCTGGAATCAGCTCCGAGTCCCCAGAACCCTGCTACCGATGCGGTAAGAGACAACGTGAACAAGAGCGTGCGCTTGCCAATCGCACCATCGTGGTACGACGAACACTCAAGCGAGTTGTGGTGAATCGTTGGCCTACGAGTGCTCATGCCCGCTTCTTTCTTCTCGACTTAATTCTTGAAGAACTTACGGTTCACGCTCGTGATTCGTATATTGCCAAGAGTCCCGAAATTTTGTAGTTCGCTTGCACTAGGAGAACCAAGTGATTAGTTGGGACTCCCCGCAGGACGGGCAAACAAGGCTCACTGAATATACGTGGCGTTGAATTTTCCACTTCGCCATTCGATGCAAATGTGGTATTCGCAATTGGGCGGCACGACGAAGGAGTTGCGCTAGTTTTCTTCACAATCCATGTCGCCCAATACTTCGTTCTCCCCCCGACAACTCATGAAGGCCGTCTTGGCAGTCGCGTTAGGAGGTGCGACCGGGACGCTCGTGCGTGATCTTCTCCTTCGATCGAATTGGTTGAACTTTGCCAGTCACAACACCGGATGGGTGGCCTACGCACCGCTTCGCGCGTCGTGGACCGCGCAGATTCCTTGGATGTTGCTCCTGATCAACGTGCTTGGGGTCTTTTTTGCGACCCTCGCGCTGAGCGGCCCCCTGCACCATCACGACCCGAACGATCTCGCACGGCTCGTGGTGATAACCGGATTCTTTGGCGGCTTCACGTCGTACTCGGGATTGTTCGTCGACCTCGCTGGCGTCTGGCACGCTTCAGTCACGGGTGGCGTCGTGGTCGCTCTAGCGCGGTCGCGAGCGGCGTCGTTGCTGGTTGGCTCGCACTGCAAGTGCGGTTTCGATGAACATGTTGCTCATTGTTGTGGCTGGAGCCGTTGGCTGCGTGGTGCGTTACGTCGCTGAGTATCTCGTGCGACGTCATCACCCGACTCGTAGGCCGTGGGCCACCGTGGGATCAAACGTGCTCGGAACGGCGATCGCGGGCTTTGCCGCCTACCGCCTCGTGGGCGTCGCCGATCTTCAAATACGAAATGTGGTGCTCACGGGTTTTTGTGGAGGTCTCACGACGTTCTCCTCGGCCTTCGCAATTCCCGCAATACTGCAGCGCGAACATCACGTTGGCTATTCGATCACCCTCGTGCTCGCGACCCCGGCGCTCTGCGCCTTCGGTTTTCTCGCGGGCATGTCGCTCGCTCACTGAGCGCGGCGTTCCCTCACGATCGAGAGGTACAACTCTTCACCAACCACTGGAACGTTGGGTCCGGTGCGCTCAAGAGTTCGGGATGCCACTGAACGCCGAGGACCTGGCCGTCTTCGGACTCGAATCCCTCGATGACCCCGTCACTCGCGTACGCACTCGCCACGAGACCACCGCCCAGGGACTCGAGTGTCTGATGATGCAGTGAGTTGACCGCGGACCGTTCGCCAATTAGTGCCTCAATGATCGTGTTCGACAGGCACGTGACGTCGTGGGTGGCCTGGCGAGCATCGACCTCCCATTGGGGATGACCGGCACCCTCGTCAAGTTCGACGTGTTGATTGAGCGTGCCGCCCTGGGCGACATTGACCAATTGAAATCCCCGACATATCGCGAGCACCGGTATTGACTTGTTGCGCGCGGCTCGAAAGAGTGCGAACTCCCATTCGTCGCGGTCGGGTTCGAGTGGCCCGAGGCGTTCGTGCGCCTCGGTATCGTAGTGAGCGGGATCGACGTCAGCTCCACCACTCAAGACCAGTCCGTCGAGGTGCGAAACCATCTCAACCGGATCCGCGTCGCGCGTGAGCTGCACCGGCAACCCTCCAGCGAGTGCGATTGAGCGCACGTAGTCAGTAAAGTGCAGGTCGAATCGAAGATCCGCCATGGCGGGCGGGACGAACTTGCCCAGGCTCGAAGCGGACCAGCGTCGTCCGGTCACTCCGATGAGCGGTCTTGACATGGATCCAGTCTAGGTTCGCGCGTGGCGCGTCGCGGCCGGGTCAGCGGCCCGCGGCGTCTTCAGTTGAGATCAAGTGGCGAGCGGCACGAGCCTCGTCCACGCGCGACACTGGCGTCGATTGAGGTGCGGCGTGAAGCGACGCCGGGTCGGACTTGGCCCGTTCGGCTATTCGCTCGATCGCCTGGGCGAGCGCTTCGAGGGTCTGGAGACTCTCAGTCTCGGTGGGCTCGAACATCAAGGCCTCTTCGACAATGAGCGGGAAGTACACCGTGGGTGCGTGGAATCCTTCCTCGAGGAGTGCCTTAGCGACGTCGAGGCCGCGCACACCGTAGGCGTCTTTCAATCTCGTCGCACTGAGAACACATTCGTGCATGCACAGCCGGTCATAGGCCGCTGGCAGCGTTTCTTCGAGACGCTGGCGCAACCAGTTCGCGTTCAAGACCGCGTGTTGGGCCACCCGGGTAAGCCCGTCGCCGCCGTGAACGTCGATGTAGGCGAGCGCGCGCGCGAGCACCATGGCGTTACCGTGCCAGCCGTGCACCCGTCCGATCGACTTAGCGGGCCGGTGCCACGCAAAGGCGCCCGCGTCACTTCGCGTGGCCTTGGGTCCGGGTAAGAAGTCGATCAGGCGCGAGGACACCGCGACCGGTCCCGCACCCGGTCCCCCGCCCCCGTGCGGCGTCGCGAAGGTTTTGTGCAAGTTCATGTGCACGATGTCAAAACCCATGTCGCCGGGACGAACCGCTCCAAGAATCGCGTTCAAGTTGGCCCCGTCGTAGTAGAGCAGTCCTCCCACGTCGTGCACGGCGGTGGCGATCTCGACAATCTCCTCTTCAAAGAGACCAACGGTGTTGGGATTGGTCAACATGATCCCCGCGACGTCAGGGCCGAGTGAGCCCTTCAAGGCTTCAAGATCCACGAGTCCGCGTTCGTTCGAAGGAATCGTCGTTACCTCGTAGCCTCCGAGCGTCACCGAGGCCGGGTTGGTTCCATGCGCCGAGTCGGGTATCAACACGCGTTGGCGTTGGTCACCTCGTGACTCGTGATAGGCGCGCATCAGCAACAGTCCGGTGAGCTCGCCCGCCGCGCCCGCGGCCGGTTGCAGCGTCGCGGCGCTCATGCCCGTAATGACACAGAGCTTCTCTTCGAGGGTCACGAGCAGTTCGAGCCAACCCTGACAGAGCTCTGCCGGCACTCCGGGATGCACCGTGTTCAGTCCCGGATCGGCGGCGAGTGCGTCACAGAACTTCGGGTTGTACTTCATCGTGCACGATCCGAGCGGATACATCCCTAAATCAACGGAAAATTGGCGATGGGAGAGCCGCGTGAAGTGACCCACCAGGTCGCGCTCGGAGAGCTCGACCAAGCTCGATCACCGACTCGTTCAGATGCGCCCCGAGGGATCATGTCCTCGATCTTCGATTCGGGCACACCCGTTGTTCGAAGTTGAAATGACTTTCGCTGATCGACCGACATCTCGAACATCGTGGGCTCGGTCTCGTGACCGAGCAACGGCGCCGAAGCCGCTCGAGCTCCCGGCGCGGCACTCATGACCGCACCGCCTTTCGAAGTTCGTCCACGTACGCGTCGAGTTGGTCCTTCGTTCGTCGTTCGGTGACCGTGACGAGCAGGGCATTCTCGGGTTCATCGAGTGAGCCGTCAGTACCATTCGTCAGTTCACTGATGCTGAGACCTCCGAGGATGCCGTTCTCGCTCATCGCACGAAGTACGACGCGTGCGTCGTCGGGCACGCGCAAGGCGAACTCACGAAAGAAGGGCTGACTCGACACTGCGCGCACACCCTCGATGCCGGTCACCCGGTCAAAGAGATAGTGCGCTCCTTGCGCACAACGCGTCGCCACTTCGCGCAGCCCTCGCGTTCCGAGCCAACCTAATTGGATGGCGGCAGTGACGGCCATCAAGGTCTGATTCGTGCACACGTTCGACGTCGCCTTCTCGCGCCGGATGTCTTGTTCCCTGGCTCGAAGCGTGGTGACGAAGGCGCGTCGTCCACTGGAGTCGACGGTCTCACCCACGATGCGACCGGGCAGGCGACGCACCTGTTCCTTGGTGCACGCAAAGAGTCCGAGGTACGGTCCACCAAAAGCGAGCGGCGTTCCAAAGGGTTGGCCTTCACCAACGAAGACGTCCGCACCCCACTGACCCGCGGTCTTCAAGACTCCCGCGGCGATCGGGTCGGCGGCGAGCACGAACAGTGCGTCGTGACTGACCGAGAGCGACTTGGCGACGCTCAAGTCTTCGAGCACCCCGAGGTAGTTCGGGTAGCTCGCCACAATCGCCGAGGCGCCAGAAGCATCGACGTCACCCCATGGGTGACCCGTCGCGAAGTGGCACCTCGACAACCTCGTGGCCGGTACCGGCGGCGAAGGTGCGAACCACGTCGCGCCAGTGCGGATGCACGCCCGACGAGATCACCATCTTCTGTCGGCGGTCGCGCCCGAGCCATGTTGAGCGCCTCGACGAGGGCCGTCGCGCCGTCGTAGAGTGAAGCGTTGGCAATGGGCAGTCCGCTCAGGCGCGACACCAACGTCTGGTACTCGAAGATCGCTTGCAGCACGCCCTGGGCGACCTCGGGCTGGTAGGGCGTGTAGGCGGTGACGAACTCCGAACGCGAGCCGAGCATCTTGACGACCGCCGGGACCTCGTGGTCGTAGCGCCCGCGCCCGCGAAGCACGTCACGCGCGGCTTGGCCAGGTTGGCCGAGTGTAGTCGTGAAAATAGTCCGCGACGTCGGGTTCGCTCATGCCCGGAGGCAAGATCGAGACCTTGGCTCAGTCGCACGGCGGCGGGGATATGCGCGAAGAGTTGTTCCATCGAGTCCATGCCGAGGAAAGCGAGCATCGCGTCGACTTCGTCTTCGTGTGGGGTAGATAGTCGGCCACGTCACTTCGCCTTTCGTACGAAGGGTAGCGCCGCGATCGTGGCCTCGACCTCGCGACCGCGAAGTTCGAGCCGTCGACGGGCGTCCGACGTCGCGGGTCTGTCGAAGAGGCCGAGGCCGATGCCGTGCTCGAGCATCGGCGAGAAGTTCCCCGACGTCAAGACGCCCACGTTCTCGACCCTCGACAGCGCACCAGCGCGCCGTCTCGCAGGGGCTGGCGCCTCGAAGCGATGACGCCGGTGAGGTGACGAGCGACTCCGCGTTCCGCTCGGCTTCGACGGCCGCGTCTGTCCTCGGAACGTCGCCTTGTCCCAGCCGAGCACCCAGCCGAGTTTTGCCTCGAGCGTGGTCGAACTGAGACTGAGCTCGTGTCCGTAGAGCGGCAGCGCAGCTTCGAGGCGCAGGTGTCGCGCGCCCCGAGACCGGCCGGCGTGATGTCCGCGCTCGACCAAGTGCTCGAGCATCTCGTCGGCCACCTCGTTGGGTGCCGCGATCTCGATACCGTCCTCACCGGTGTAGCCGGTTCCCGCGACGCGCACTTCGACGCCGTGGTAGTCAATCCGTGCCACGCGGAATCGCACCCACTGCGGCGAATCGCTGGTCGATCTGACGCGACCTTCTCGCGCGCGCGTAGGGACCCTGTACCGCGAGCACGCATCGCTCACGCGTCACGTCGACGCCCGGCAGCGCCGAGGTGACTCCCGAGGTGTTCGAGGCGTTGGGCATGACGTCGAATTGTCGTCGGACCGACCCACCACACGATGATGTCGTCGACGACGAAGCCTCGTCGTTCAACAGATGCGTGTACTGGGCGCTGCCCGGAGCGACCTTACCCAAATCGTTGGTGAGGGTCGACTGGAGTGCGTCGAACATGCCCTCGCCGTCACAGCGCACGGTACCCAAGTGGCGAACGTCAAAGACGACGGCGTCGTGGCGACACGCGAGGTGCTCGCGACGGTACCCCCGGCGTAGTGCAGCGGCATCTCCCCATCCACCAAAGGGCACGATCTTGGCGCCCAATTCCACGTGGGCGTCGTAGAGAAAAGGACGTCGGTCGCTCATCGAAGCCACTTTAGGCCGCGAAGTCGCCGAGGGACCCCGAGGTCGTGGTGCGTGAGCAACGCGACGAAGTCACGCTGGTAGACGACGAGCAACTGCACCTCGGGATAGAGGGCGCGAAACTCGCGGACCTTCTGATTCTTCTTGGTGACGAGTCGCTGCTCGAGCACAGTGAGTTCGATGAACAGCGCGGTGTCGGGAAGATAGAAGTCGGGACGAAATCCGCGAACAGCCGGCCAGCCTCGTCCCAGGCCAGCGGGAACTCAAGGGGCTCGTAGCGCCACGAATAGCCATAGAGAGTCAAGAGTCGCGCAAACACGTCTTCACTGGGATGCGCGAAGGTCGCGGTGGTCACGTTCGTGGGCACTGGGGTGGCGGCTTCGAGACCCGCCACGCAGGAACTGGGGCGTCACGCCGAGCGGTGCTCCCTCTCCGACGTCGCACGTGTTCCTTTTCAATCGTGGTGGAGAGTTCGGCCACCACGTTGGCCAGCGGGACGATGTTAAAGACACCCTGACCACCGCGTAAGCAGGTCCACGAGATCGCCGTCATCTCGCGCGAGCACTGATCCGGCGTCACTCAGGACGAGACTGCTCGAAGCGAGGTCGGCTCCGAGACTGGCCGCGCAAACAATCAACCGCTTGGCGAGCTCGAGCGAGTGACACGCCCGACGTGAGAAGTGACTTGATCACCTTCACCTCGAGCACGTCAGCGTACGAGTAGGAACGCTTCGAGCCACTGCCCGTGGCGGGAGTGACCGAGGGCGTCACCAGGCCGGTGCGCGCCCAGTAGTCCAGTTGGCGATAGGTAACGCCGGTGAGCCGACATACCGTCGGGCCACTGAATCCTCAAGTGAGATTTCTCGCATGTGTCGTTCCTCCCGACCGAGGCGTGTCCAGACTATCTCTTGGGACTACACGAGTGTAGTTTCGCCGTGCCTACTCCACAAATAAATCTGGTCGACCGAGCGACGACGACGAGGCCTCGGCGTGCAGCCGGGGCGGAATACGTCCCGCTCGGCGAGCGTGAAAACCTGCCGACACCGCCTCTTTCAGGGCTTCAGCCATGAGTACCGGCTCCAAAGCCCGATTTATCGCCGAGGCGACCAGTACCCCGTCACAGCCCAGTTCCATCGCGAGTGCGGCATCTGAAGCGGTGCCCACGCCCGCGTCGAGCAAGACGGGTACCTCGAGACGATCACAGATGAGTCCGATGGCGTGCGGATTTCGTATGCCCAGCCCTGAACCAATGGGCGAACCCAGCGGCATCACCGCGACACATCCCGACTGTTCGAGACGCTGCGCGACGATCAGATCGTCTGACGTGTAGGCCCACACCTCAAAACCGTCTCGGGTCAATTTCTCCGCCGCGATCAAGGTCTCTGACGTGTCGGGCAGCAGCGTCGCGTCGTCGCCGATCACTTCGAGCTTGACGACGTTGGTCTCGAAGGCCTCGCGGGCCAATTCGGCCACCTTGATGGCTTCGCCCGCGCTGAAACACCCAGCCGTATTGGGCAATAGCGAGAAACCCAATTTCAAAAGGAGATCGTAAATCGATCCATTCACACTCGGGTCCACTCGACGAAGTGCCACCGTCGCCACGGAGGCGCCCGATGCGAGAAGCGAATTTTCGAGAACCTCGAGGGAGCGAAAACCTCCCGTTCCCATCACGAGTCTCGACGAAGACTCGAGTGATCCGACGCCGAACATATCCTCCACTGAGCCAAGCGTACTGGTCGCGTGGATTGACTAACTAAGGTAACTGCCGTGCAACCAGCCATCGCGCTCACCATCGCGGGATCGGATTCGGGCGGTGGCGCGGGGATCCAAGCGGACCTTCGAACCTTCAGCGCCTTCGGCGTTCATCGCGCCACCGTGATCACCGCGTTGACGGCCAAAACACGCTGGGCGTCACCGAGGTGTGGAACGCTCCGCCGTCGCTGGTTCTGGCCCAAGCCGAGTCGGTGCTCGAGGACTTTGACGTACGCGCGACCAAGACGGGCATGCTCGCCCAGGCAAGAACCGTCGAGGCGGTCGCTGATCTCGTTCGCAGCAGAAAGATCACGAACCTCGTCGTTGATCCCGTGCTGGTCTCTTCGACGGGACACTCGCTGATGCGTGACGGTGGCGTGCAGGCGTACCGAGACGCTCTGTTACCCCTCGCCCTCATCGTCACGCCGAATCTTCGCGAGGCAGCACTTTTGGGCGACGTCGAGCTGGGCGATCTGCGCTAACCAACGACCTGGCACGAGTGGGCGAACTCTCTTCGCGCTTGGACCGGCTACGTCCTAGTAAAGGGTGGTCACGTCGATCTCGGCGCCGAAACAGGTTCACCCGACGTCCTCGTGAGCGCGATGGCGTGATTGTCTTTGAGGCGTCTCGCGTACCCACGACCAACGACCACGGCACCGGCTGCTCGTTGTCGGCCGCTATCGCCAGCGGTCTCGCGCTCGGACGTGACGTCCCCGACGCGGTGCGCGACGCCAAGTCCTTCGTACTCGCCGCATTACTGGGTGCTCGCGAGTGGCACCTCGGCCACGGGAGAGGACCGATTGACCACTTAGGATGGAACGGTGAGTGAGCATCCCAAAGCGCCCCTGACGACTACCACCAGCATTTGGCCCGCCGCCGCGGTACTCATCTTGGCCGTCGTCGTGCTCGGGGTGTTCTTGATCATCAATGCCGTGTCAGATCAGACCGTCACCACCACAACTACCATCCCCATCGTGGTCGGCGGACTCGGCACCGAATCCTCGCACCTGCTATCGGGTTGCGAACAGCCTGGATCCCACCGTCAAACATCGTGGGCGCGATGATTCTTCCCGTGACGACAAGCGCGAGCGGCGCGGTCGAGTTACCCAACGAGGGCGCCGGCGATTTTGACTGTTATCGGTCTTTCGTGACCAATGCGCCCTCGAGCGAGGTTCTCGGCTTTTACAAATCAGAACTCCAAGCCCGCGGTTGGTCGCTCTACTCACAAAGTGCGAGTAATGGAGCACCCGAGGATCTGTTTCAAAAGGCCGGAAATGACACCTTCTACTGGGAGGTCGGTATCACCATCACCGCACGCTACGCGAGTCGCACCGCCTGGAAGTTCACGATCTACCAAGAATCCGAAACGATTTAAGCTGGCACCGTCGCGAAGGGGTGGACGTTCACCTGGCACACCCAGGCCCACAGCGCCAGATTAATCGGATAGATGATGTAGCCAATTCTCGTCGCAGACGCGACACACATCATGACCAGAAACGTCCAACAGAGAATCCATAGAAGCTGCGACAGGCTTAAGGGCCAGTGGTCTTTGGCGTAAC
>CAWICL010000012.1:0-27571 GCA_963834545.1 uncultured Acidimicrobiaceae bacterium
CAAAGGGGTGACAACGTCGGTCCAGTCGCGACACGCGCGAGAAATCCGTAGGTGAGGATCAACAGAATCCAGGCCTGACCCGTCGCGAGCGCGATCACGGTCATGGCGACGACGCCCAGAGCCACGCTGCGCGCTGACGCGTCATTCACGGGATTGGGAAACGAGAAGAGTTTCTTCATCCCATAAATCTTAGTGGAATTATCACGAATTAGTAGCTAGGCAGTCGCGGCGAGATGAATGGTCGTCACGATCCCGGTGAGGACCACGAGCACGCGGACCACCCGAGGCGAGAGGCGCCGAATGAGATCGGCGCCGAGCCATCCCCCGATCCGCGGCCGCCGCCGCCGCCGCCGCCGCCGCCGCCGCCGCCGCCGCCGCCGGAGTCTTGATGTCGTAGGGCAACGTCACCGCCATCACCGCCAAGAGCAGTATGCCCATGCCGGCACCGAAATAGCCCCCGAAGATCGAGACGACGAAAATGCCGATGAACAGTGCCCATCGTCTCGAACGGTGACTTTCGTGGGACGTGCTCGAGTCTGCGGGTGATGGAAGGAGATAAGGCGAACAACACGGTACCCGCGCCGATCAACCAGGGCACCAACGAGTCGAAAAGTCAGGGGTGAACCGAGTAATAAGAGGGTGCAACCGCACGCCGCACCAACGACGCACGATGGTAACAACGAAATCAGAAGAGTTCGATGATTGCGTATCTCTCCACGAAATCCGGCGATTCCCCCGAGATAACTGGGCACGACGCCAACGGTCGTCGACAGATTGGCCTGCAGGGGACTAATGCCGGTGGCGATAAGGGTAGGAAACGTGATGAACGTACCCCCGCCCGCAACGCCGTTGGCGATGCCCGCACCGATGCCCGCCGCCAGAAAGATGGCCAAACGACCGAGGAGTGGAAGTTGGGTCGCGAACATCTTCACTACTCTACGAAGGTGATCTCTTCAACAAGGGTGCGTGGCACCATGTCATGAATTCACGCAAACGTGTTCTACCGTTGTCGGTGTGTACCTGTTGAGCGGCGAACTCATCATCCCAAAGGACGCCCCGACGGACCTCATCCGCGCCGCGGGCGGCATTGTTCATCGTGGTGCGAGCTCGGGTCGCGTTGAGATTGCCTGCATCTATAGAGAGGCCCGCGGCGACTGGACCTTTCCGAAAGGGAACTCGATCCCGGTGAGAACTTTGAGCAGGCGGCACTGCGCGAAGTCGCCGAAGAGACCGGGATGAATTGTGTCATTGAACGCTTCGTCGGGACCACGAATTACACGCACCGCAAGGGCAAGCCAAAGATCGTGGCGTACTACTTGATGAGCGTGAACCACGGAGATTTCGCACCCAACGAGGAAGTCGATGAGCTGGTGTGGTTGGGGCTGCACGAGGTGCGCGTGAACATCTACGTGGGAACGAGACCAGGAGCTCTTTGACCTGGTCGTGGCGTTACCCGAGTTACACGCGAAGGCGAGCTAGCGCACGCGCTCGAGAAATGTGCGCGTCGCTTGATGGCGTGGTGCGTTAAGATCTGTTCGGGTGTGCCAATCTCGACCAGGACGCCTTTTTCAAGATACGCCACCCGGTGCGAAACGTCCTTGGCGAAGTTCATCTCGTGGGTCGCGATGAGCATCGTCGTTCCTCCCTTGGCGAGGTCGCGTAAGAGATCGAGCACCTCTCCGACGAGGGTGGGATCAAGCGCACTGGTGACTTCGTCCAGTAACAACAGCGACGGTCGCATAGCGAGGGAACGCACGATGGCGACGCGCTGCTGCTGACCGCCCGAGAGGCGGTCGGGGAACTCGTTGGCCCGCTCGCGAAGTCCAATGCGTTCGAGTAGTTCGAGTGCTTCGACTCGAACGTGCGCGGGCTTCCTCTTCAAGTGCGTAGACCGGGCCCACGAGAATGTTGTCAAGCACGCTCAAATGGGGGAACAGATTGAAAGACTGGAAGACGAGGCCCACGTGACGACGAACCAGGTTGGGATCAATCCGGCGATCGTTCAAATCTTGTCCGAAAAGCGAGACCGTGCCGCCATCGATGTCTTCGAGCAGATTCGCGCAACGAAGCAACGTCGACTTGCCCGAGCCCGAGGCCCCGATCAGACACACCACCTCGTGGCGGTGCAGTTCCAACGAGACGCCGCGCAAGACTTCGTTGTCAGCGAAGCGTTTGACGACCTCCTTCATCGCTAAGACGACCTCGGTCACGTATTGGCCAGTCGACGCGCGCGGTCTCGCGCGATGAGATGGTCGGTGAGACGAGTGAGCGGAATGGTGAGTGCAAGAAAGAAGAGTGCGGCGAGCATGAGTCCACTGCCGTTAAAGAGGGCGCCCGCCGAGATGTTGCCCGCGTTGGCGGCTTCGATGACTCCGAGCACCGAGACGAGCGACGTGTCTTTTTGCAGCGAGACGAGATCATTGAGCAGTGGCGGGATGACGGTGCGCACCGCCTGGGGCAAGATCACCCGGCGCATCGTCGAGGCTTGCGTGAGTCCGAGGGAGCGCGCCGCGAGCAGTTGACCCTGGGGAACGGCGTAAATTCCTGCTCGAAGGACCTCCGAGACGTACGCGCTGTAGGTCAAGGTGAGCGCGATGATTCCATAGATCGCCGGTGACTGGTGCGACAGAAACCCAAGTTGGAGCGCGGGCAGTCCGTTGCCGACGAGGTAGAGCACGATGATGAGCGGGACGCCGCGAAAGAAATCGGTGTAGGCCGCCGCGAGCAAGCGAAAGGGATAGAGCACCGGTGACTGACTGATCCGCATCCAGGCAATACCCAGACCAAAGAACAGCACGAGGACCTCACTGACCGCAAAGACCCACAAGTTGATGATGAGACCATGACCGAGTGAGCTAATTCCTTTGGCCGTTTGGCCAACCCACGCCACGCGCATGTCGTGAAAGTTGAAAAAGTAGTTGCGGAACGAGGCGCCACCGGGTGCGAGGAACAACACCAAGACAATCGCGGTGAGAAAGAGAATTGTCGACATCGAACTTGCGGCGATGCCTCGACGCCCCGTGAAGAGACGACTTCGTTTGGAACCGAAGAGATTGGGTGCGCGCGACGCCTCGACGTCGCTGTCAAACGTCACGATGTCTAGGGCGTAATGGTGGGAACACTTGTGTAGATGCCGAGCCACTTACTCTGCAACGAGGCGAGTGTGCCGTTGGTCTGTAGCGCTTTCAACGCCACGTCCACACAGCCCACGAGCGGATTGCCCTTGGTGAATAGGAGGCTGTAGTGCTCGCCGACGCTCGGGAATTGACCGACCTGGGTCGCGGTGAGCTTCTTCTTTGAGTTCATGATCTGCGACGACGCCATGTACTGACCCGTGGGCGTGTCGATCACGATGGCGTCGATCTGGCCGAGTTGGAGTGCTTCGACTGCTTGGTCGAGGGTCTGGAACACTCGAGGTGCCTTGGTGGGCTTGATGTGGTCATAGATGTAGGCCAGACCGGTAGTTCCGATTTGGTCACCGTAGAGGTAGTTCTTCAATTGACTCGCCGAATGTTCTTTCACGATAGGGCTGTTCTTCAACGCGACGATTGATTGATTGACGTCGTAGTAACTCGTCGAGAAGGTGACCGCTTTCGCGCGAGCGCTCGTGTAAGAGATTTCGTTGATGTCAAAGTCGAATGACTTTGGACCGGGGGTGTAACTCGAGTCGAAAGGTTCATAGACCCACTTCACGTGGCTCTTGGAAATTCCAAGTTCGCTCGCGATGGCGTAGGCGACGGCGGACTCGTAGCCCTTGCCGTTGGAAGGCTTGTTGTTGATGAACCACGGCGAGTACACCGGATCGTCGGTGGCGACGGTGAGCAAACCCTTGGTGTGCTCTTGTGCGATGACGGTTGTCTTGCACGAGGAAAGTGTCGCGGTACTCGCGCCCACGAGGCTTGACGATAGTGAGAGCATGGTGAGCGTCGAAGCGCAGAGCGCTCCCGCAGCGGCGAGTCGTAGGTAACGCACGAAGTTCCCTCCTGTCGGGTTCTGAACGATTTTCCAGTGTAACGCTAGAGATTTGCGCCGTCACGGTGCCCGACGCTTGATGACAATCCGGGTACGTCCTTGCGAAGGTGTCGTTGGGATGTCGATGACACGTGTTCGTTCAACGTTTTCGCTCAATTGAACGAATTTCATCAGGAGAGTCTCTCCGGTAGGATAAATCTGCTCGGAGAGGTGGGTGAGTTCGGTTTAAACCACATTCCTGCTAAGAATGCGGCCTGCGAAAGTGGGCCCGAGGGTTCAAATCCCTCCCTCTCCGCCATGAACACCGAGCGCTGTGCGCTCGGTGTTGGCACGTTATGAGGAGATGGTGGTGCGGTACTGGATCGAGACGCTCGGTTGTCCGAAGAACCACGTGGACTCGGACAAGTTGGCGGGTCTGCTCGAATCCCAGGGTTATCAGCTCGCCGAGACGCCCGAGCACGCCGACCTCGTTGTCGCGAACACGTGTGCGTTCATTGAAGCCGCTCGCGAGGAATCGATCGAGACCGTGCTCGATCTCGCCGATCGAAAGCGCCGTGGTGCGCGTTTGGTCGTCACGGGATGCATGGCTGAACGATACGGCGACGAACTGGCCACGGCCATGCCCGAAGTCGATCTCGTCGCGGGATTTGGCGAAAGCCTGATCGTCGCACCTACGCGCGTGGCGCTGCGCTCTCGGTCCACGTCGTCGTTCGACCTGCTCAATCTTCCTCGGCCCGCATCATCAACGCCATGGGCCTACGTCAAGATTGCCGAAGGTTGTGATCGCCGATGCGGCTTCTGCGCGATTCCGACATTCCGAGGAGATCAGCGCTCACGCTCGACTGACGAGATCTTGCGAGAGGCGCGCACGCTGGTCGACAGTGGCGTCAAGGAATTGGTGCTGATCGCCCAGGACCTCGCGAGTTGGGGACACGACCGACGACGAGCCGGGAGTGGCGAAGCGGTCGAGGTGCTGGACGAAGGTGGCACCCAACCGCTGATCGAACTCACGAACGTCCTGAGCGCCGAGGTGGAGCGCGTTCGTCTCTTGTACCTGTACCCTTCGGGATTGACCAGTGGACTTATCGAGACGATTCTCGCGACGGGGGTGCCGTACTTCGACTTGTCGCTGCAACACGCGTCGCGAACGTTGCTTCGAGCAATGCGTCGGTGGGGCAGCGCGGAGCGGTTCCTCGAACGAATCGACGCGATTCGTCGAAGCGAGCCCGACGCAACGTTTCGTTCCTCGTTTATCCTCGGCTATCCCGGTGAGACCGAGGACGACCAACGCGAACTGCTCGAATTCATTGAGGCGGCGCAACTCGACTGGGCCGGGTTCTTCACGTTCTCGAGCGAGGAGGGAACCTACGCGAAGGGACTCGCCAACCAGGTTCCCCGCGAATTAGCGCTCGAACGACTGCGCGAGGTTAGTGAATTGCAAGACGAGATCACCGCAACCAAGCGTGACGCGTTGGTCGGCACGACCCAGCGCCTGCTCATAGATCGTCCGGGGATTGGTCGAAGCGTCCGAGAATGTCCCGAGATCGATGGCGTCGTGGTTGTCGATTCGTCACTTAGCGTGGGAACCATGGTGCAATGCAAAATCGTGGCGAGCCGCGGGACCGACCTCGAAGGCGTCGCGCTATGAGAACCGTCGAGAGAACCTACGGTGAAAGTGCACTGCTGACACCGGCCAACTTGATGACGGCCTTTCGTCTCTTGGTGTCGCCCGTTTTCATCTACCTGATCATCTTCGATCGCATTTCGTGGTGGACCGCAGGCGTCGGCTTCCTCGCGGCGGCGTCGGATTACTTTGACGGCATTGTCGCTCGGCGCCACGGCACGACGACGTCGGGAGCGTTCCTTGATCCCTTAGCCGACAAGGTCATCGTGCTCGGCAGCCTCTACGCCTTGATCATTTGTCGCCCGCACGGACTCAAGACGTTCATCATTCCCGCCATCATCATCACGCTGCGTGAGATTTGGATGAGCGTGTACCGCGCGAAGGCCGCCAAGCGTGGAATCTCCATACCCGCGAGCAAGATCGCCAAGTGGAAGACGTTCGTCCAAGACTGGGCCATCGCGTTTTGCGTGTTGCCTTTCACGGCGCATCACTCGTGGCTCGGCGTGTCGACCATCTGGCTCGCGGCGGTGATGACCGTCTATACCGGTTGGCGCTACTACGTAGACGGAAAGCGAGCTCTCGCCAGTGCGCGTTGAGGTTGTCGCCGTCGGAACCGAACTCCTGCTCGGTCAGATTCCTGACACCAATTCGCAGTGGATTGGTGAACATCTCGCGGCGAATGGTATCGCGTCACATTTCCACCAGCACGTTGGCGATAACCACGAGAGAATCGTCCTCGCTTTTCGCACGGCGCTCGCGCGCAGTGACGCGTTGATTGTCTGTGGTGGCCTCGGCCCGACCCAAGATGACATCACTCGCGCGGCCCTCGCCGAGGTCATGAACGTCCCTCTGGAACGACGCGAGGACATCGTGGAGGCAATTCGAAAGATGTTCCTCTCGCGCGGTCGCACTATGCCGGACAACAATTTGCTCCAGGCCGACGTTCCACTCGGTGCCTCAATCATCGTCCAGACTCGAGGAACTGCGCCGGGTCTCGTGTGTCCCGTGGGCCAGAAGGTCGTCTACGCGCTTCCGGGCGTGCCTTATGAGATGACCGATATGTTTGAGCGCGCGGTATTGCCCGACTTGCTCGCTCGCGAGCGTGCATCGGGTGCACGTTCGGTGATCACGAGCCGAGTCCTACGCACCTGGGGTGCGAGTGAGTCTGCGCTCGCCGAAGCGGTGGCGCAGCGTTTTGACGCGCTCGAAGACAACGCACGCGTCACGATTGCCTTTCTCGCATCGGGCATCGAAGGCATCAAGGTTCGCATCACCGCTCGCGGCGACGATGCCGATCACGCTGGGTCACTACTGAGCGACGAAGAAGTTCTGGTTCGAAAATTGATCACCGAGAAGCTCGGCGACATCATCTTTGGGGTCGATGAGCAAACCATGGAAGACGTGGTCGCCGAGAGTCTCGAGCGTCACGGGCTCACGCTCGCGGTCGCGGAGTCGGTCACCGGCGGATTGATCGCGAGCCGACTGGTCAACGTGGTGGGCGCGTCGGCGTGGTTTCGCGGTGGCGTCGTCAGCTACGCCTCCGAGGTGAAGTTCGATCTCCTCGGTGTGCCTCGCGGACCCGTCGTGAGCGGCGAAGCGGCGCGGGCAATGGCCGAAGGCGTTCGACGAGTGCTCGGCGCCGACGTCGGTCTCAGCGTTACGGGCGTCGCGGGACCCGACGAGCAAGACGGACAAGCCCCCGGTACCGTCTTTGTCGGTGTGGCGCTCGGCGATTCGCTGAGTGACGTGTCGCTTCGCCTGCCCGGGGACCGTCCAAGGATCCGTGCGTACAGTGCGATCAGCGCCCTTGACGTACTGCGTCGTCAACTCGATCCAACGACCTAACGCGGCGCTCGTTCACCTAGTCTCTGGTGAGACAAGGGGGAAGTCATGGCGTTGTTGGAAAGTCGGGTAAGTCCGTCCGAATTCGGCTTTGATCCGAAGAGGCTGGAACGAATCCAAACGCACTTCAATGCCTACGTCGACGACCGACGCCTCGCGGGTTGGCTGGCGACGGTGGCGCGCGGTGGCGAACTGGTGTGGAGTGGGCGCTACGGTCACCAAGATCGGGACAAGGGCATCGCCGTGAACGATGACACCATCTGGCGGATCTACTCCATGACCAAACCCCTCACGTCGATCGCGGCCATGATCCTCTATGAAGAAGGGCACTTCGATCTCAACGACGATGCGGGTAAATGGATTGACGCGCTAAAGAATCCCCGCGTGTACCAGTCGGGACCGGCGAATAGTCCCGTGAGCATTCCCGCGACGGAACCGGTGCGGGTACGCCATCTCTTGAGTCACATGAGCGGGCTCACGTACGGATTTCATTACTTACACCCCGTCGACGCGATCTATCGAAAGATGGGTTATGACTTCGGGTATCCCAAAGGGGTGGACCTCGCACAGGCTGTCAGTGATTGGTGCTCGGCGCCGTTGCTCTTCCAGCCCGGAAGTCGCTGGAACTATTCCGTGGCGACTGACGTCCTTGGTCGACTCATCGAGATTTGGAGCGGACAACCACTGGACACGTTTCTCCACGAGCGAGTTCTCGCTCCGCTCTCGATGCACGACACCGAATGGTGGTGTCCGCCCGAAAAGCAGGACCGTCTCGCGATGCTCTACGTGCCACTCAACGGTGATTCATTTGCCTACGAGGATTGGGCGAAGGCGTCGCTGCACCCACCCCAGCTGCTCGCAGGTGGAGGAGGACTTCTCTCGACGGCGCACGATTACAACCGCTTCATGAACATGTTGCTCGGCGGAGGTGCCGTGGATGGAACGCGCATTGTCTCGCGCCGTACCCTCGAGTTCATGACGCAGAACCATTTGCCCGGCGGCGTGGACCTCGAAGAATTCGCGACCGACTCGTTCTCCGAAGTGGACTACGCCGGCATTGGATTCGGTCTGGGATTCTCCACCGTGGTTGATCACGTGAAGAACGAGAGTCTCGTGTCCAACGGCACCTTCTCGTGGGGCGGCGCTGCGTCCACGGCCTTTTGGGTCGATCCCGTGGAAGACCTCACCGTGAGTTTCTTCACCCAACTCTTACCAAGTGGCACGTATCCGATTCGTCGCGAACTGCAACAACTCGTCTACCAATCGCTCGTCGATTGACGAGAGTTCGTCACGGCTCGGGGAATTGACGCTGGATCGACGGCGGTGCCTTCAACAAATAGCTGTCGAGAAGCAGCGACCAGAGCAGATCCTTTTTCACCTTTTTTAAGAGCACCAGCACTGCACCGTAGTTGTCGTAGTGCGGCGCGGTGAAAATAGAACCGTCACTCTCGGCGAGGAGGAACTCCTTCTCGTCCATCGTGCAGAACACGACGAGCACTGGGGCGCCTCGCACGTCGGACTTCGCGGCGTCGCGTGGTCCCCAGAGTCGACAGAAGGTTTTGTTGCGTACCTTGAGCGCTGGTGTGGCGAAAGAAGTCGAGACCGTGACCTCGGGTAGGTCCTTGCACATCGCGATCACGTCGTCAAACGTCGCCACGTCGCCACCTCGACCCACGCCGGTGGCTCGACCATACGAATGTCATGGGCAAAACGTACAACGGGTGGAGCCACGCAGTCCTCATGGATTTCTGAAGGTGGCGCCGTGCCAGGTCGAGCGGCCCGCAACGACTGGATAACGACTATGACCAGGTATTTTCGGCGCGCGTTCCGTTCTGGTGACACCAAAGGGGTCGGTGCTGGCGCAAAGGGAGCGGACGGATTAATGATGGAGCTTCGGTCACAAATCCCTACTACGAACACTTGTTCGTAGTAACCTAAACCCAGGTGGAGACCGACCGATGTCACTAGGGGTAATTAGTTTTCCTCGAATGACAAAGAACAAGGAGAAGGTAATGGCATCCGATGACCGCGAAAAGGCACTCGAAGCCGCGCTCGGCCAGATTGAGAAGCAGTTCGGTAAGGGCTCGATCATGCGGATGGGTGAGAACCTCCACATGAACATCGAATCGATCCCAACTGGCGCGCTCGCCCTTGACATGGCCCTCGGTATTGGCGGTCTGCCACGAGGACGAATCGTCGAACTCTACGGACCAGAGTCGTCGGGTAAGTCCACTCTCGCAATGCACGTCGTCGCAGAAGCGCAACGAAACGGTGGCGTGTGTGCGTACATCGACGCCGAGCACGCGATGGACCCTATCTACGCACGAGCAATAGGAGTCAACGTTGACGACCTGCTCATCAGCCAGCCCGACACCGGTGAACAGGCTCTCGAGATCTGCGACATGTTGATTCGTTCGGGTGCCCTCGACGTGATCGTCATTGACTCGGTCGCCGCGTTGACGCCGCGCGCAGAAATCGAAGGGGACATGGGTGACTCGCACATGGGCTTGCAAGCGCGCCTCATGAGTCAAGCTCTTCGAAAGCTGACGGGCGGGCTGTCGAAGTCCAATACCGTTGCGATATTCATCAACCAGTTGCGCGAGAAGATCGGTGTCATGTTCGGGTCGCCCGAAGTCACGCCTGGCGGACGTGCGCTGAAGTTCTACTCCTCGGTTCGCCTCGACATCCGTCGCATCGAATCAATCAAAGATGGCACCGACGTGGTTGGAAACCGCACGCGGGTGAAAGTAGTGAAGAACAAGTGTGCGGCACCGTTTAAGCAGGCGGAGTTCGACATCATGTACGGCCAAGGCATCAGTCGCGAAGGTTCGGTCCTGGATGTCGCGGTCGAACTCGGTTACGTCAAGAAAGCCGGTGCGTGGTTTACCTACGAGGGTGAACAAATGGGTCAGGGGCGAGAGAACGTGAAGGTGTTCCTTCGCGAGAACCCTCAGACGATGGCCGAGATTGATGGACGTGTTCGCGAACATCTCGCCACCTCACTCGCGCCCGATGTCGTTGGGGCGAATGAGGCATCGCAGATCGACATCGACGCACCTCTCACGCTCGATTAGAGAGGGCGACTTCTCAGACCGAGATGTCGTGGTCCTTCAGCTCGAAGTGACGCGTTTCTTTGCGGAACTTGAAGGTAAAATCGGGCCAAATAGTGGTGTTTTTGCCGTTCTGGTTGAGATACCAACTTGAGCAACCAGTTCCCCATACGGTGCCGGGCAACTTTGTCTTGGAGGTCGTTCGTCCACGCTCGAGCTGCTTTAACGGTGGGTTCGATCCGGACATCGCGCTTGAGGGCGACTTTGATGGCTTTGACCGTGTAGTTGAGCTGGCTCTCCAACATGAAGATGATCGACGAGTGGCCAAGGGAAGTATTGGGGCCGCTCAACATGAAGAGATTGGGAAAGTCGGGGAACGTCGTGCCCTTGTAATTGGTCATGTCGCCCACGAAGGCGTCGGCCAGCTTTTCGCCCTTGGTGCCGTGAACCTTCGAACCAATTGGATTGTCGGTTACGAAGAATCCGGTAGCCGCGATGATGACGTCATATTCGTGAACGACGTCATCGACGGTTCGAATGCCTTCGGGTTCGAACGCACTTTACGGCTTCGGTGACCAGAGTCACATTGTCACGCGCGAATGTTGGATAGTAGTCATTACTGATGAGCACGCGCTTGCAACCGAGGCGATACGTGGGCGTCATGAGTGCTCGTAATTTCGGGTCAGGGACCTGTCGTTCGAGGTGATCGCGCGCCATGGTCTCGCCCTTGGTCATGCGCGAAGGATCCTTGACGAATCCGAGAACCATGAGTTCGCGTCGCCAGTAGCCGTAATAGCGGACAATCTTTTGCAGCGGGGGAAGAACAGAGAAGAGACGTTTCGAACGTTCCTTCACGCCGTGACCCAAGTGGGGAAGAATCCACGATGGTGTGCGCTGATAGACGTCGAGATGACGAACGAGCGGCGCAATCTGGGGCACCGTCTGAATCGAACTTGCCCCCGTACCAATGACACCGACACGTTTGTCGACGAGATCGATTGACGAGTCCCATTTTGCGGTGTGCATGATGGGCCCCTTGAACGACCCGATCCCTTCGATCTCGGGCATCTTTGGCTCGGCGAGGCCCCCCGCCGCCAGAATCACCGTGCGCGCTTGAAAGTCGCCTTGACTGGTCGAGAGTTGCCAGAGTTTGGTGTCGTTGTTAAAAGAGATGTCGGTGACGTCGTGATTGAACTTGATGAGCGGGCGAAGTTGGTGTTTGGTAGCCACGTCTTGCAAGTAAGACCAGATCTCGGGTTGGTAACTGTACGTGTTGGACCACTTGGGGTTCGGTTCGAAGGAGAACGAGTACAGATTGCTCGCCACGTCACAGCGACAGCCCGGATAGGTGTTATCGCGCCACGTTCCCCCTAAGTCGTCGGCCCGTTCGAAAATGGCGAATCCATCGACGCCCGCCTTCTTCAACTGAATCGCCGCACCGAGGCCCCCGAAACCAGACCCCACAATCGCTACGTTAAGAATCATGTCCTGACGTTACACATTTCGTATGGAGATACCTAATGTCGCCGGGTAGCGTGTCTCGGGTGAGTTCTCGCCTTCGTTTTCGTCGATTCCTGGGAAGCGGGATTCGCAAGATTCGGGCTTACGCGAACGAAATCGCGACCGTTGGACCCGACGATGCGTACGCTCGACGTTTTCATTACTTTGGAGACCGCGCGGCGTTGATGGCTCCTCAAGGCGTGATCTACAACGAGCGCTACCTGTCAATCGGTGACGAGACACTCATTGGTCCCAACGTCTGTCTCACGGCAGGCATCAGTGGCGACCAAGAAATGTTGTCTTGTCCCGTCGTCACCATTGGCAAGAGGTGCATCATCGGCCGGGGATCGCACGTCATTGGCCATTGGTCCATCGTGTTGGGTGACGAGATACAGACTGGTCCCTACGTCTACATCACCGACCAAAATCATTCGTACGACGACCCCGATCAACCCGTTGGCTGGCAGACCCCGAGCGAACAGCCGGTAGTGATTGGCTCGGGGAGCTGGCTCGGGGCGAACGTCGTGATCTTGCCGGGGACGAATCTCGGGCGCAATACCGTCGTCGCCGCCGGCGCAGTCGTGCGCGGGACGTTCCCCGATCATGTGGTCTTGGGCGGTGTCCCCGCCAAGGTGCTTCGTCATTACAGCACCACGAGCGGTTGGCAAGCTGGCCCGCCGACTTGAAATCGCTCTTTGGTCTCGACCTGACGCCGCTACGAGCGTCAAAGCAATACCGACGTCTGTACTTGGCGGGGCTCTTCTCGGCGCTCGGGGGCCAGGCGACGTATGTCGCGACGGCATTTCAACTGCGTGACCTGACCCACTCGACGCTCGAGGTGGGAACCCTCGGTCTCGTTGAACTCGGCCCGCTTCTATTCTTCGGTCTCTACGGAGGCGTCATCGCCGATCGCTGGGACCGGCGTCGAGTCGTCATTGCGAGCGAGGCAGTCCTGATGGTCGCCACCCTCATGTTGTTTCTCAATTCGTTTGTCGGGCAACCCCGCGTTTGGGCGATCTTCGTCTTTGACGCCTTCATCGTGTCTTCTGGCAGCATCCAAACTCCGAGCATCTCGGCGATGAACCAGTTGCTCGTGAGTCACGACATGCAGCAGTCCGCTTCGCAACTGAGCGTTCTGCGCGGGGCTTCGATGTCCATTATTGGTCCCGCGCTGGGCGGTCTGCTCTCGGTGGTCGTTGGACCGGGCTGGTCGTATTTCTTCAATCTCGTGACGTTTATCTTTTCAATCACGCTCCTCTTCTCGCTCTCGTCGGTCCCAAGTACCGCCGAACGTACGTCGAGTCAGACGGCGTTGATGCGCGAGGGAGTTCGTTACGCGAGGACTCGCCCAGACATCATTGGAACCTACGTGATCGACATTCTCGCCATGGTCATGGCCTATCCCGTCGTGATGTTGCCATTTGTTGCGGCTCACTTTCACGAGACGTACGCTCTCTCCCTGCTCTATTGCGCATTGCCGGGTGGAACGTTGATCGCAACCCTGACTTCGTCGTGGACTCGACGGGTGCATCGTTTGGGCCGCGGATTGGTATTCGCCGCCGCAGGTTGGGGCATTGGCATCGCGGTGTTCGGATATGCGTCGTCGCTCTGGCTCGTTTTTCTCGGTCTCGCTTTTGCCGGAGCCTCGGATGCCTACAGCGCGACGTTTCGCCAGACCATGTGGAACCAGTCAATACCCCCCGATATTCGTGGTCGGATGGGAGGTCTCGAGATGATCTCGTACGCGATCGGGCCAATGGCCGGACAATTTCGAGCAGGCGCCATGGCCGCGTGGACGTCGCTTCGTTTCTCCTTGACCTTTGGTGGACTCGCCGCGACGGGTTCGGTGGCGGGAGTGGGAGCGGTCTTGCCGTCGCTCTGGCGTTTTGACGTTCGTAGCGACCTCCACGTCGCCGAGGTACGCGCGATCAGGCTCCGGGAGAATCCGACGAACCCATAGCGGGTCTCCATTCGGCCCAGTGGAAAGGCGTCTTCTCCTCCTCAGGTCGATCCACGGTGTAGTAGTACAGCGCCAAGGAGAAACGTTTTCGGTCACTTGGACATTTCACCGTTTTGGGTACGCCGTGAAGTGCCTTGTCCGAGATCGAGAACACCGCAAGACGATTGAAAGTCGGATCGATGACGACTTCGCCTTGGCCATCCTCACTGTAGAGCTCGAGTTGCCCGTTCCATTCGGGTCGCCATTCGCGGTTGAGATACAACAGTGCGTTCAATCGCCGATGCAGTCCTGTTTCGGGGTGCAGGTTGAAATCGGCGTGCACGTCGAGTTTCCCACCGCTTTCGGTGGCGTGGATACCGCCTCCCCAGTACCGGGGATCCGCGATCAAGCCCTCAATGCTCGTTAATTCGCCCAAGAAATCGAGCATGGGTTGGGAGTTGAAGAAGGCGAGCGTGTTCGCCACCTCGGGTGGCATGCGACTCGGATCTTGCAGAAAGTACTTGTTCACTTGGTGTTCGACGACGCCATCGTCGTGATCCCATGAACGAACGTCGCACTCGTTCAAGACCGTCGAGAGACGAAGCGCCACATCGTGCTCGATGAAGTTGTCGATCACGATGTGGGGGAAGGGCAGATTCTGCGCGTACGAGTCCCGCAGATTGTGAGCGTTGTGGACCGGATTGATCATGGCCGCCTCTTTTTTTGACGGTGCGATTGTATACCGGCACCAAGCGGCTTTGCCATCATTCGCGCGATTCCTTTCACCTAGGTCGCGACGACGAACCTCTACGCTTCTATGGTGACCACGTCCACCTATCTCGTCACCGTGAGTGGCCCCGACCGAATTGGCGTCGGAGCGGAATTGTTCGCCGCCCTGGAAGCCCTCGACGAGCAGCACGCCACCATCACCGATGTCGCACAGATCACCATTCGTGGCGCACTGGTGCTGTGTGCCGAAGTCAACCTCGAACAAGAGTTGACGCCCGCGCACATCCACGAAGCGATTGCCCAGCGACGGATCGCTGGAGAAGGTATCACCGTGAGCGTAGAACGAGTGATCCCGAGTGACGTGGCGAGTGGCAGTCGCCTTCTCGTGACGCTGCTCGCTCCACGCATCAGCGCCAGTCAACTGAATGCAATCTTTTCGACGTTTGCCCACTATGACTCGACTTGTGAACGAATTGTCCATTTGGCGAGCTATCCGGTTGATTGCTACGAGTTGGTCGTACGAGGCATGAACCACGTGGAGCTTCGTGAGGCCCTCGCCATCGTCGCCAAAGAGTGTGGCTTGGACCTTGCGGTGCAGAGGGCGGGACTCCATCGTCGTGCCAAGCACCTCGTTGTGATGGACGCAGATTCCACTTTGCTGCAAGACGAGGTGATTGATCTGTTGGCCGACGCCTGTGGTTGCGCGGAAGAGGTTTCGAAAATTACTGACGCCGCGATGGCGGGCGAGATTGATTTCGCCGAGTCACTTCGTCGCCGCGTGGCACTGTTGGCGGGTCTGCCCGAAACGGTGATCGACGACGTGCGAGCGAAGCTTCGCCTGACGCCCGGTGCGCGCACGCTCCTTCGAACACTCCATCGACTTGGCTACGTACCCGCGGTCGTCTCGGGAGGATTCGTCGAGGTTCTCGCGCCTTTGCTCGCCGAGCTGCACGTTGACTATCTCGAAGCGAATCGACTCGAGATCAAGGACGGAAAGCTCACCGGTCGATTAGCAGCGCCCATTGTCGACCGCGCCGCCAAGGCGCGCGCCCTCGAACGATTCGCTTCCGAGGTTGGCGTGCCTCTCGAACAAACTGTGGCCGTTGGCGATGGAGCCAATGACATTGACATGATCTCGGTCGCGGGCCTCGGCATTGCCTTTAACGCGAAGCCCGTCGTCCAAGAGCACGCCGACGCCGCGCTCTCCGTTCCCTATTTGGACGCGGTCTTGTATTTTCTCGGCATCAGCCGAGAAGAGATTGACACTGCGTAATACCTGATTAGAACTCCTGTTTCGAAGGAGGCGACAATCAGTCGCGAGATCACGCAACGTTGGCGCGCTGAAAATACCGCAACTAGCTGGGAAGAGCACCTTACAATTGCTTAATTACTGGGTAGTAAGGTCTCTCTAACAACACGAAGGAGGGGTCGTGAAGGTAACTATCGACTCGGATATTTGCCAAGGGCAAGGGCGCTGTTTCTCGATCGCACCGAACCTCTTTGGATTCGACGAATTGGGCAATGGCGTGGTGATTGGTGACGGCACCTTGAACGCTGAGACCTTGGAGATGGCGCGACTGGCCCAATCCAACTGCCCCGAACACGCCATCTTTATTGAGGAGTAGTCATGACACTCAAGCCACCCGTTGAAGATTTCGCCAGTGACTGGGATCACACGGATCCCCAGTGGGTCAATGACCCCTATCCGATTTGGGACGATCTTCGCGAACGTTGTCCCGTTGCCCACACTGATCGTTTTGGTGGCGGATGGTTTCCCGCGACGCACGAAGGTGTCACAACGGTCGCCAAGGACACCGAGAACTTCACGAGTCGCATGGTCGTGGTGGGGAACGGACGCCCGGGCGAAGACGCGCTGCCCGCACCGATTGGTGTCGCACCACCCATCACCTCGGACCCACCGTTTCACCAAATAGCTCGACGCATCATGCTGCCCGCGCTAGCGCCTGGACCGGTGAATGACCTTGAGCCACAGATTCGTGCGCTTTGTCGTCGTTTGCTCGACAACCTCGGCGATCACGAAGTCGTGAACGCCGGACTCGAGTACGCCCAGTACATTCCGCCTGCGGTGATCCAACAGTTGCTCGGTTTTCCACCCGAAGACGAGGAGATTTTCCGCGACATCATTCACATCGTCATGGAGGGTGTCGACCACGAAGAAGAGCAGCGCATCGAAGAGTTTGCTCCGGTCGAGGAGTACTTCATTAAGCAGATTGAAGACCATCGTGAGAATCCCCGCGACGACTTCACCACCTACTTAATGAACGTCGAAGTCGAGGGTCACAAACTTCAAGATGAGCACATTTTTGGCACGATGGTTCTCACCCTGGTCGCTGGTATCGATACCACGTGGTCGGCCATCGGGGCCGCACTCTGGCACCTGGCGTCACACCCCGATGATCTGGCGCGCCTCGTAAACGAGCCTGACCTGATGCCGGTCGCGATCGAGGAGTTTTTGCGCTTCTACGCCCCGGTGACCATGGCCCGTCTCGTTAAGCACGACATGGAATATTTGGGCTGTCCCATGAAGGAATACGACTGGCTGCTCTTGGGTTTCCCCGCCGCGAATCGTGATCCGGCAGTGTTCAAGGACGCCGACAAGTTCATCATTGATCGCGCGGAGAACCGACACGTCGCCTTCGGTCTCGGTATTCACCGGTGTGCGGGCTCGAACCTCGCTCGCATGGAACTTCGTGTCGCGATCGAAGAGTTCATTAAGCGCTATCCCCGTTTCGAACTTGCCGACCCCAATGAAGTCACCTGGGCCAAAGGTCAAGTCCGCGGTCCGCGAAATCTGCCGTTTCGAATCTTGAAGTAGCTACGACGTTCTTGACCTAGGGGGGCCAGATGACCGATCGAGAGCCGGTGCTCGACTTCGCGACGGACTGGGATCACACAGATCCTCAATGGGTCAATGACCCCTATCCGATCTGGGAAGACCTACGCGAACGTTGTCCCGTAGCGCACACCGAACGCTACGGCGGCGGTTGGTTTCCGACGACCCACGATGCGGTGTCGGCGATCGCGAACGACACCGAGCACTTCACCAGCCGCCAGGTTGTCGTGACCAAGAACAAGTATCCCGTTGGGGCCCCGCCCGCTCCGATGGGCGGCGCGCCACCCATCACGTCGGATCCTCCGTTTCACCAAATGGCGAGGCGACTATTGCTGCCCGCTTTTGCGCCAGGTCCGGTGAACGCGCTCGAACCTCAGATTCGCGCGCTCTGCACCAAACACCTCGACGGTCTTCGAGGTCGAGATGTCATTGATGCGGGCAGCGAGTACGCCCAATTCATCCCGCCCGGCGTCATCGCACAGATGCTGGGTTTTCCGCCGAGTGACGAGGACAAGTTTCGCGAGTTCGTTCACGTGGTCTTGGACCTTATCGACCTTGAACCCGAAGTGCGTGCGCCATTATTCGAGCCGATCAACGAATATTTCACCGAGCAAATCGAAGACCACCTGAAGAATCCTCGAGATGATCTGACGACGTACCTGTTGAACGTGGAAGTGAACGGGAACAAACTGGCTCCCGAACACGTGCGCGGTTCGATGGTGCTGATCTTGGTCGCCGGCATTGACACCACGTGGTCCGCCATTGGTTCGTCAATCTGGCATCTGGCGACACATCCCGAGGACCTCGCTCGCCTCGTGAACGAACCTGACTTGATGCCCGTCGCGGTCGAGGAGTTCTTGCGGTTCTACGCTCCGGTCACGATGGCGCGCCTCGTCAAGCAAGATTACGAATTCCAGGGTTGTCCCATGAAAAAGGATGACTGGATTCTGCTTGGTTTTCCCGCTGCGAATCGCGATCCGGTCGCCTTCAAAGACGCTGACACTTTCGTCATTGATCGAGAGGTGAATCGACACGCCGCCTTTGGCCTCGGGATTCACCGATGCGTGGGCTCGAACCTCGCTCGCCTTGAACTTCGTGTCGCGATCGAAGAGTTCATCAAGCGTTATCCATCTTTTGAGTTGGACGACGCACAAGGCGTCACGTGGGCTCCGGGTCAGGTGCGAGGTCCTCGACACATTCCGATCCGTGTCCCTGCGTCCACAAACGAAAACCTCTAGCGTCGTCGTTCACGATCCGCACGAATGACGAGGTTGCCTGACAAATGTCAGGGCAACGTTGTGCGTTGCCTAGGTCGTTGGTTTCTCGGCGTGCCCGCCGAATTCTGCACGCATCGCTGACAGGACGCGCCCGGTGAACTCTCCCATGGTGCGAGATTCGTAACGCTGCCACAGCGCCGCGCTGATCACGGGTGCGGGAACTGATTCGTCGATTGCTGCCTGAACCGTCCATCTGCCCTCACCCGAGTCCGACACGCGTCCACTGAACTCGCTCAAGTCGGGCGACTTCGCGAGTGCGGTCGCCGCCGAATCTACGAGCCAGGAACTCACGACCGAACCGTGTCGCCACACTTCGGCGACGTCGGCGACGTTGATGTCGTAGGAATAGAACTCGGGGTGCGCGAGTGGGGACGTCTCGGCGTCCGCCTCGATGTCCTTGGTACCAACGTTCGCGTGTTTTATGATGCTGAGCCCTTCGGCGATGGCAGCCATCATGCCGTATTCAACGCCGTTGTGAACCATTTTGACGAAGTGGCCGGCGCCGTTTGGCCCGCAATGCAAGTAACCCATCGACGCGTGATCTCTTTCTCGTCCCGGTGTTGGTTCGCCACCGGGCGCCAGTGAACGAAAGAGTGGATCGAGGTGATCGACGACTTCTGTTTCACCCCCGATCATGAGGCTGTAGCCACGTTCGAGTCCCCAGACACCGCCGCTAGTGCCGCAGTCCACGTAGTGGATGCCAAGTCTCGCGAGATGGGCACTGCGTGCGATGTCGTCTTGATAGAAGGAGTTGCCACCGTCAATGATGATGTCACCTCGCTCGAGCAGGGTCTCGACGTGGTCGAGAACTCGTTGGGTAATCGCCGCGGGCAACATGAGCCAGATCACGCGGGGTACTTTGAGCTTGGCGACGACGTCTTCGAGGGAGCTTGCGGCGAGGATACCCGGCCCCTCGAGGCGCATCACGGCGTCGTGGTTGGTATCAAAGACCACGCAACGGTGGCCGTCGCGCGTCGCGCGCTGGGCGAGATTGGCGCCCATTCGACCAAGGCCCACCATTGCGAATTGCATCTTCTCTGTCGCCATTGCTAACTCCTCAACCTGTGTTTGGTGTTCAAAGACCGAGGTCGAGAGGTCCGCGCGACCAGATCTCCGTCATCCAGTCCTCGAGCGCCGAAGGTTCTCGGGGTAGGGCGGCCGAGAGATTCTTCGATCCGGTGGCCGTGACCAGAACGTCGTCCTCGATTCGTACGCCGATGCCGCGGTACTCCTCGGGAACCGTCAAATCATTGGGCTGGAAATACAGACCCGGTTCCACGGTGAGCACGTAGCCTTCGTGCAGATCGCCGAGGTAGAGCTCGTTCCTCGCGTTCGAGCAGTCGTGCACGTCCAGACCCAACATGTGACTCACGCCGTGCAGGGTGTATCGCCGGTGCAATTGACGGTCCTTTCGAAGGGCGACCTCGGGTTCCTCGCGCAAAATACCCAATTCGAACAGGCCTTCGGCGAGGACCTTCATCGCGGCGTCGTTGGGTGCCATGAAGGGGACGCCGGGTTTCACGGCCTTGATGCCCGCTTTCTGGGCTGCCAGCACCAATTCATAAATACGTCGCTGGGCGGGGCTGAAGGTGCCACTTATTGGCATGGTGCGCGTGACATCAGCGGTGTAGAGGTTGTGGCACTCGACGCCCGCGTCGAGCAGCAATAGGTCGCCTCGTCGGACCTCGCCGTCGTTTCGCGTCCAGTGCAAGGTGGTGGCGTGCGATCCACTGGCGGCGATGGTGTCATAGCCCACGTCATTACCTTCAACGCGTGCGCGCAGATTGAAGATTCCCTCGATGACGCGTTCACCGCGTCCAATTGCGCTGGGGAGGGCGCGCACGACATCCTCGAAACCTTTTCTCGTGTAGTCAATCGCGAGTTGGAGCTGCGCAATCTCGAAATCGTCCTTTACGAGACGTTGCTCACTGAGTACCACCGCCAGTTGTTCGTCGTCGTCTCGTTCTTCAAGCATGTCGTCGATTTCGAGGTCGAAGCCACGAAGGGCAAGCACGTCGTCGCGCTTGAGTGACGTCAAATCCTTCCCGAGGTACTCGAGTGGCGCGGTCTCGATCGCGTAATACGTCGCCGACTCGAGCACGCCTCGTCGGACACCGACCCACAGTTCGCCGTATCGGGCGTCGGTGAAAAACTCATGCGTGTGATGATCACGACGATGCGCCACGTAGAGCGTCGAACGTGGTCCGTTGGAACCCGGGGCAATGACCAATACCGCGTCAGGTTCGCTGCAACCCGTAAGGTAGAAGAAATCGGTGCCGGGTCGGAATCGATAGTCAGTGTCGTTGGCGCGGACTTTTGGGTTGCCGGTGGGAATGACCAAGGTCTTGTCCGCGAAATGCTCCCCGAGCTTCTTGCGCCGCGCCGCGCTGAAACTTGCGGCGGGATGTACCTCATGTGACGCCTCGGGGACATCCCAATTGCTCGTCATGTGTTCGAACAGTGCGCGCGGACACGCGGGACGGTGTGGGCCGACCCAGACCCAATGTTCGGAGATTGGGTGTTCGGCTGAGACGTCAGGCTCGGGGAACGCAGGAGTGTCGCTCATGAGCACAACTTACTAGTGGATGAGACGGCTCACTCTATGCTCCACCTATGGACATCTCCGTACAGCACACGGGCTCGGTCGCCGTTCTTACATGGAACGAGGGCGAGAACCGAGTCAATCTCGACTCTCTCGCTCGAATCAACGAGATCCTTGACGAACTCGAGACGATAGAAGGTCCACTCAGCATGGTGCTCACGGGATCAGGCAAGTTCTTCAGCAACGGACTCGATTTAGAGCGCTTTGGTTCGAACCCAGCGGAGTTTGGTGCGACGCTCGACGAACTGAACCGGACGATCGGTCGAATCCTGGTCTATCCCGCGTACACGGTGGCGGCACTGAATGGCCACACGTTTGCCGCTGGTGCACTCATTTCGTGCGCATTCGATTATCGCGTGATGCGAAGCGATCGCGGCTACTGGTGCATGAACGAAGCCGAAATTGGCTTGGCCCTCAATGAACAACTTTGGTCGATTCTGGCAAATCGACTTCCTCGTGCGACCGCAATCATTGCGGCGACGACTGCGCACCGATTCTCCGGACCCGACGCACACGCGCACGGCATTGTTGAGGCGGTCGCGGATGAGGAGCACGTGGTCTCTCACGCGACGAGTGTCGCTGAAAAGTACGCAACCTTGGATCGAAAGACTCTCGGGCAACACAAGCGCCTCATCCACGGCAATGAGGCCACGCTCCTCGGTTTTCGAATTCCCTAACGTGGTCGAAGCGAAGGTAACTTAGCGCGCGAGTGGTGGCACAAGATTCACGAAGGCGCGATCACTGACTCGTTCCATGTGTTCGACCGCGTCGAGCAGACGCGCTTCACTGCCCCATGGTCCGAGCAGCTGCAGACCAATCGGCATCTGGGAATCGTCGAGTCCAACTGGTATCGACACACTTGGCGCGCCGGTGAGATTCGCGAGCGAAGCCTGACGAACGTTGGGGACATCAACGGGGACGCGACCGGACGGCAACGACGTCCATGGTTCATCGAGGCTCGGTGCGCTCGAAGGCGTGCTCGGCCAAGCGAGAAAGTCGACGGTGTCAAAAGTGGCGGCGAGTGAATACGAAGCGACGCTCGCACTCGATCTGCTCGGGGAACGAATCGGGCTGGGGCCAACATGCCAGCGAGCAACAGGGCTCTGGTGGGTGAGCTAAGCGACGCCATCACCTCGTGAGAAGGGACACCGGCCTCGGCGATGAGTCGACCAAGGAACGCAGCACCCGCGAGTTCTAAGTTTTCGACCTTGACCTCGGTCACCTTCCAGCCCGCGAGCGAGAGCGCTTTCTCGCAGGCATCGTGCACCTCTGCGTTGACGTCGTTCCAAAATGGGTCTCGCACCAGTCCGACGCGAAGACCACTGCCACTTTGTTGGGCGAGCGGGCGTTGCAAGAGCGCTGAGGTCAAGAGTCGTGCATCGGCGCCATCACGAGCAACGATGCCCGGGGCGCTGAAGGTTGTGGCGGCACCGAAGTAGCCGTCGTACGCAACTGCGCCGTAGGTGATCTTGAGTCCGACGACACCGCAGTAGGAAGCGGGAATACGGGTGGATCCACCACTGTCACTCGCGAGACTTCCCGCGACCAGGCGTGCCGCCACTCCTGCCGCACTGCCTCCCGAGGAACCGCCCGCACAGTTCATTGGATTCCACGGGTTCGACATTTGACCGTAGGCAGAATAGATCCCCGTCGTGCCGATACCCAACTCATGCTGGTTCGCGATACCGACCACGATGACGCCGGCATCACGCAGGTTTCGGTACGGACCACTCGCGCTGGCGGGAATGAGATTGAACGTGGTGCCGTTTCGCGCCGCTCGCCAAGGAAGCGCGTACATATCCTTTACGGTGATGGGAACGCCGAACAATGGTCAGCGGGAGCTTGACTAATCTGCGCTTGGCTCAGTTCATCAAAGACGACCGGCGTTGAGTTGATGTCGTTGTCGCGTTCTTTGAGTCGTGAAAGCGTCGCCTCAAGAATCTCTCGCGCACTTAAATCGCCGCGACGTATGGCGTCCGCCTGTTGACGCAGACTGAGATCTTGGGGATGGGTCATGTCGCCTTTGGAGCGTGTCGAAGGTCGATGCCTCTCGCAGGGAAAGCCTCAAGATCGATGTGGTCGAGTACCTCGAGTTGACGGAGTGCTCCGGTATAGATCAACTCCACGAGCGCCAAGTCAGTTGCGTCGACATCGATGTTCTCATGTCGGAACGTCGCGCTCGCCCACTCTTCAAAGCTGTTCATTGCCAAGTTCCACCTTCGCGATACTGCGATCGAGCAAAATCACTCCCATTCGATGCTATCCATATCGGGGGTCTTCTCGCGAAGCGTCCCGGCGCTGCCTGTCGGGTGGGAACTCCTCGAATGGAACGAAGTCGCTAGAGGAGGTGGCTCGACACATTCGTCTCGTCAACAAAGCACGATCGGACCTGGGAACCAATGGTCATGGAGCCAAAAGGTGATGAATGAATAGTTCGATCTGCTGGTCAAAGGCGACGAACTCGCTCGAGCCACTCTCTGGAAGTAACGCTCTAAATCCAGCCTTGATCTCGGCTGATTTGCTCGACGTCACCAATGCGAAGTCCCGTACGACTTTGCAGGGTCCGAATCAGACCGCCGGCTTCGTACAGCGACTCGTGGGTTCCGGTGTCGAGCCACGTGGTCGCTCGTGAAAGGATCTCTGCTCGTAATTCACCCATCTCGAGATACGCGTTGTTCAGTGCGGTGATTTCGAGTTCTCCGCGCGCACTCGGTGTCAACTCGTGTGCGAGTTTCGAAGCCTTTTCGTCATAGAAGTAGATTCCGGGGACTGCGTAGGTGCTCTTCGGCTTGGCGGGCTTCTCTTCGATGGAGATGACACGGCCGTCGAGGCCAAACTCGACGACGCCGTACGCCGAGGGGTCACTCACCTGGTACGCGAAGATCAAGCTCCCTCCACGTTGGTGTTCTGCTGGAGGTGTGTGCCGAGTCCTGGTCCGTAAAAGAGATTGTCACCAAGATCAAAGCGCACTTGTCGCCGTCGAGGAACTCTTCGCCAAGAATGAGCGCCTCGGCGAGTCCGTTGGGTTGGTCTTGCACCACGTACGAGATTTTCATACCGAGTTGTCCACCATCGCCCAGCAAACGACGAAACGAATCTTGATCGTGTGGCGTCGTAATAAGAAGTACTTCGCGAAGGCCAGTCAACATCAAAGTGCTCAATGGGTAATACACCATTGGCTTGTCATAGATCGGCAAGAGTTGCTTTGAGATTGCGCGCGTAATGGGATAAAGACGTGTGCCGCTACCACCAGCCAGAATGATTCCCTTCACTCCATTAGTATAGAAGTCCAGTAACCCCAACTTCTAGGCCGAGGTACTTCTATGCGCGTGGTTATCACTGGGGCTGCAGGGTTCATCGGATCTCGTTTTGCGGAACTCTTCATTGAACAAGCGACTCGACTTGACTACGACGACATCATCATTCTCGACAAGCTGACGTACTCGGCCGTCGCGAGAATCTCGTGGAGGTTTTGAAGGATTCACGAGTTCGATTCGTTGAAGGATCAATTCTCGACGCGTCGTTAACTGATGAACTGCTGGACGGCGCCAACGCCGTGGTGCACTTCGCCGCTGAGAGTCACGTCGACAACTCGATCACCGGACCTCGAGTGTTTTTCGAGACCAACGTTCTCGGGACCCAACAGCTACTTGAAAGTGCTCGCCGTGGCGGCGTCGAACGCTTCGTGCACGTGTCGACTGACGAAGTGTACGGATCGATAGGTGAAGGTTCATGGCGCGAGGATCACATCCTCGAACCAAATTCGCCGTACTCCTCGAGCAAGGCCGGATCTGACCTCGCGGCGTTGGCGTACCATCGGACGTTCAACCTTGGAGTCATTGTGACTCGGTGTTCCAACAACTATGGTCCTCGCCAATTTCCCGAAAAACTCATTCCCTTATTCGTGACGAACCTGAGCGAGGGGATGAAAGTCCCGCTCTATGGCGACGGCCTCAATGTGCGCGACTGGCTTCACGTTGACGATCACTGCCGAGGAATCCTTTTAGTTCTCGAGCGAGGACGCACCGGAGAGATTTACAACATTGGCGGGGGGACCGAGCTCACCAATCTCGAGATCGTGAGCCAATTGTTGGAACTGTGCGCCAGTGACGCATCGATGATTGAACACGTGCCCGACCGCCTTGGACACGACCGGCGTTACTCGGTGGATTGGAGCAAGATTCGCGACGAGCTTGGCTACCACCCGCAAGTGACCTTCGAGCAGGGGCTGAAGGAAGCAGTCCAGTGGTACCACGATAATGAGTCGTGGTGGCGACCACTGAAGAACCGAGCGTCGTGAAGCTACTTGAATTATCAATCCCGGGGCTCTTCGTCCTTGAATCACCAGTGCATGGCGACGAGCGCGGATTCTTTCGCGAATGGTACAAGCAGGAGGATTTCGAACGAGCCAACGTTGATTTCCACGTGGAACAGGCGAACCTCTCCCTCTCGAGTCGAAACGTCATCCGCGGCTTGCACTACTCCAGGGCCTCGCAAGGTCAGGCGAAGGTCGTCACGTGTGTCCTCGGTGAACTCGATGACGTGATTGTTGACATCAGGACCGGTTCACCAACGTTTGGTCAGTATGAAATCGTGCATCTCGTAGCCGGTGAAGGTCGTTCGGTGCTTGTGCCACGCGATGTCGCCCATGGCTACTGCGCGACAACTGATCACGCGGCGCTCTCGTACCTCATCTCATCGCCTTTCAATGCGTCAAAGGAGTTTGAGATCCACCCCTTGGACCCGGATCTGCAAATACCCTGGCCTATCACTGGCGAACCAGTACTGAGTCCAAAAGACGCCGCTGCACCATCGCTCGCGTCGCGTCTAGCGGCGAAGGAACTACCCGTATTTTCGTGACGCTGGCCGTTTTGGGGCTCTGTCGGTTGATTGCTAGCGTTGCCCTCGTGAGCACCGCACCGCTTCGACTCGTGACCAATGACGATATCGGCGTGAAGATTTCACTCACCGCTTCGCTGCCAAAGATTGAGTCAGAAGTCCAACTGCGCGCATTGTTGTCGGGAATCTCGGGGGTCGACGCCGTTGGTGTCGAGGCTCGTTGCGCAAAACTTGCCACTCGGTCCATCAAGAAATCGTCGAAAATGGCGGCAATCGACCTGGCAATCTCAATGGTCGATCTCACTACCCTGGAGGGGGCTGACACGCTCGGACGTGTCACGTCGCTATGCGTTAAGGCACGCCACCCTGACCCTCTCAATGAGCGTGTGCCCTCGGTGGCTGCGGTATGTGTGTATCCCGACCTCGTAGCGCATGCTCATTCGATGTTGGAGAATTCGAACGTGGCGGTTGCTTCCGTGGCGACGGCGTTTCCGTCGGGTCGCTCATCGATGCGCGTCAAACTTCTTGATGTCGCCGACGCCGTTGAGGCGGGTGCTGATGAAGTCGACATGGTCATTGATCGGGGGGCGTTCCTTGCGGGACGACTTGGTGACGTCTACGAGGAAATCGTGGCGGTGAAGCAAGCGTGCGGCTCGGCTCATTTGAAGGTGATCCTTGAGACCGGTGAGTTGGTGACGTACGACAACGTGCGTCGCGCGAGTTGGCTCGCCATGCTTGGTGGAGCCGACTTCATTAAGACTTCGACCGGCAAGGTTTCGGTGAATTCGACAACGCCCGTCGCACTCGTCATGCTCGAGGCCGTGCGCGACTTCGCTGAATCGACAGGGACCATCGTGGGTGTAAAAGTGGCCGGAGGGATTCGCACGACCAAAGACGCCATCAAATATCTCGTTTTAGTGAACGAGACGGTGGGTTCGATGTGGATGACGTCTGAGCGCTTTCGATTCGGCGCTTCGTCGCTCTTAAACGATCTGCTTATGCAGCGTCTGAAGCAAGAACGTGGTGCGTACGTGCGACCCGACGAATTCAGCGGTGATTGAGATGAGCGAACACGAGCTCGCAAACTCATCACTAAGTTCTTTTCAGTACGAT
Organism: uncultured Acidimicrobiaceae bacterium; assembly: GCA_963834545.1. Taxonomy (GTDB): domain Bacteria; phylum Actinomycetota; class Acidimicrobiia; order Acidimicrobiales; family RAAP-2; genus RAAP-2. The sequence goes on from CAWICL010000012.1 coordinate 27,342, forward strand.
CCCGCACCCGAGTCTTCGAGCATCGTCTCGCTTCAATCCCACTATGGCGTCTTCATCGACGGTGAATTCAGCGATCCAGCATCGCACGAGCAGCTCGCGAGCGAGAATCCGGCGAACGAGACCGAGCTTGCGACGATTGCCCTGGCCAATGAATCTGACGTTGATCGAGCGGTGAAGAGTGCACGGCGCGCTTATGACACGGTGTGGTCGATCATGAGCGGCGCCGAGCG
>CAWICL010000013.1:0-18784 GCA_963834545.1 uncultured Acidimicrobiaceae bacterium
CTCCCACGGCAGCGGCGGTGGTCTCCGAAGAGACGATCGAGCCGAGAAAGACCCCGTGGTCCCAGTCGCGGCTTTGAAAGATCAGCGGCACGGTGTTCGCGCGTCTTCCGCCAAAGAGAATCGCGTCGATGGGCACGCCGTTCGAATTCCCACTCCGGAGCAATGGCGGGATCTTGTCGGGCGGGTGCGGTGAAGCGAGAATTCGGATGCGCGGCGGGTGTGCCGAGCTCTTTGCTCCACTTCTGGCCCTTCCAGTCAGTGAGTCCTTCGGGCGCTTCGCCCATTCCCTCCCACCAGACGTCGCCGTCACTAGTGAGCGCCACGTTCGTGAAGATGGTGTTCTCTAACACCGAGTACATGGCGTTGGGGTTGGTTTCGTAGTTCGTTCCCGGAGCCACCCCAAAGAATCCAGCCTCGGGGTTGATCGCGTAGAGACGACCGTCGGGACCAGGCTTCATCCAACAAATGTCGTCACCCACCGTTTCGACCTTCCAACCGGGCAACGTCGGCACGAGCATCGCCAAGTTCGTCTTGCCACAGGCGCTCGGAAAGGCGCCCGTCACGTAGCGCGACTCGCCCTGGGGGTTCGTCAACTTCAAGATCAACATGTGTTCGGCGAGCCAGCCCTCGTCGCGTCCGAGCACTGAAGCAATGCGTAGCGCGAAGCATTCTTGCCAAGCAGCGCCTTACCCCCGTACCCCGAGCCGAACGACACGATCTCGCGAGTCTCGGGAAAGTGCACGATGTATTTGTTGTCGGGATTGCAGGGCCACTTGACATCCTTTTGACCCTTTTTGAGGGGCATACCCACCGAGTGCAGGCACCGCACCAACTCGCCTGGTCACCGAGCACTCGAGTGCCCCGGTGCCCATGCGCGTCATGATCTTCATGTTCACCGCGACGTAGGCCGAGTCCGTAATCTCCACGCCGATGTGCGCGATCTTTAAGCCGAGCGGACCCATCGAAAAGGGCACCACGTACATGGTGAGACCCTTCATGCAACCTCGAAAGAGCCCATTTAACTTTGCGCGCATCTCTTCGGGGTCACACCAATTGTTGGTGGGTCCCGCGTCAATTTCTTTCTCTGAACAGATGAAGGTTCGATCCTCCACGCGCGCCACGTCGCCCGGGTCCGAGACCGCGTAGAAACTGTTTGGACGCTTGGCCGGATTGAGTTTGAGAAACGTGCCAGAGTCGACGAGTGTTTGGCAAAGTTGGTCGTATTCCGCGTCGGAATCCGTCGCACCAGTGGATACGATCGGGAGTAGTGACTTTCGCTACCAATTCCACCCACTCGATCAGCTTCTTATTGCGAGTTGGGTACGTCACAAGGGCCTCCGTTCAAATCGCGCCGCAGCGTAGCGACGCCTACCTGACGTGTCAGGGTCACGCTCATGCCGGCTGACCCCATCGCTCTCATTGGAGAGCACCCCCGGCACGAAGATGACGTACTGGAGCGTATCGTCACAATCGTTGGTCGACACGCAATTCCTAAGGGAGAAAGTCATATTGGTGACGACGCGGCAGTCTTGGCGCCGTTCGTGGGTGAGGCGCTGGTCAGTACTGACGTGGCGGTGCTTGGCGTACACCTCGATCCGACACTTTTTCCATTGGAAGACTTGGGATTCAAAGCGGTCGCTTCGGCGGTGTCAGATCTGGCCGCGATGCGCGCGAGTGCGCGCAGCCGTGATCGCGGTGTGTGCACCGACCGGAACCGACCTCGAAGAACTCCATCGCGGCATCGCCGACGCCGCCGCCGTCACGCGATGTCCAATCGTCGGGTGGGGACCTCGCCAATGCCCACGACGTCTCGGTGGCGGTAACGGTCTTTGGCGAATGTCCGGGCAAGGGCGCCGTGCTTCGAAGTGGGGCGCGCGCGGGCGACACGATTCTCGTCACTGGTCCCTTGGGTCGCTCCGCGGCGGGACTGCGACGTCGACGCGCCGGCGCCTCGCTCGAGGACGAGTTAGTCGTTGCGCATCGACGGCCTTGGCCGCGACTCGCCGAAGGTGTCGCCGCTCGAAACGCACTCGTGCACGCGATGATGGATCTAAGCGACGGGCTGGGTCTTGATCTGCACCGGCTCTGTGACTCGTCGCGTGTCGGATTCGAATTGAATGAGATTCCCGTCGCGCTCGGCGCGAGCCTCGAAGAGGCGATCAGCGGCGGGGAGGACTACGAACTCTTGATGGTGACCAATGACCCCGACCGGCTTCGAATGATCTATCTCGATCGCGGTCTTCGAGCACCGCTAAGCATCGGGACGATTGTTCAAGACCCGTCAATTCGTACGTGGCGTGGTGCCGCGTTCGAACGGCGCGGTTTCCAGCACCTCTTATAGAGCGTTAGGCGCTGAGCTTTCGACGGGCGGGCTTGGTGATCTTGCCGGATCGAAGACAACCCGTGCAGACATTGACGCGCGTGGTGCTTCCAGCGATGACGGCACGAACACGTTGGATGTTGGGATTCCAGCGTCGCTTGGTGCGACGGTGCGAGTGCGAGACGTTCATGCCAAATGACGGCTTCTTGCCGCAGATTTCGCAGACTGATGCCATGGTGAACGTTCTCCTTGTACTTCCGCACCCGATGAGGCGTGGGATTAAACCGAATGACCATTGTAGCATCGCTACCAATGACTTCTCCCAAAACGCTGACGCCCGCTGACCTGCGAGCGCCATTTGCACCTTTGGCGAGCTGCTGCGCTCCCATAAAGAGGTCATCAATCGACTGAACGTTTATCCGGTGCCCGACGGCGATACCGGGACCAATATGACCCTCACCATTGAATCGGTTGTCGCTGAACTTAAGGAAGTCAGTGACGATGCTCCCATGAGCAGTGTCACTCGGGCCATCGCCCACGGTTCGCTGATGGGCGCGAGGGGTAATTCCGGGGTGATCTTGTCCCAGCTCTTGCGCGGCCTCGTCGAGAAATTCCCTAAAGAAGGTGACGTCAGCGCTAACCTGCTCGCCGAATCGCTTGAGCACGCGGACGCACTTGGCCCGGCTCGCGGTGGTTCGTCCCATCGAAGGGACCATCTTGTCCATCGCGCGCGCCGGCGCCCAGGGCGCCAGGTCCCACGAGCGCGATCTCGAATCCATGGTGCGCGGTGCCCGCGATCAAGCGCGCGAGGCTCTGGCCCACACGCCCGAACAGTTAGAAGTGCTCAAACAAGCGGGCGTGGTCGATTCGGGCGGCACCGGTCTTCTCTTATGGTTCGACGCGTTGTGTCACGTGCTCGCGGGTGACGCGCTGCCCGAGCCCCCCGCACTCGAGTCCATTGACGTGCACGTCCAAGAGAAACTCGTGCTGCACGGCGAGTCCGATATCTCTGATCTGCGTTACGAGGTGATGTACTTGCTCGACGCCGAGGATTCGACGATGCACGCGTTTCGAGAAGTCTGGTCGGGGATCGGCGACTCCATTGTGATCGTCGGGGGCGATGGTCTTTATAACTGTCACATCCACACTGACGACATTGGCGCTGCGATCGAGGCCGCACTGGACGCGGGGCGTCCTCGCGACATCCGCGTCACGGACCTCAGCGAACAAGTCATCGAGGAGCGATGGGTTCGAGAAGCGAGCGCCGATCAACACGAAGTCGAAGATGAACCCGCGCCCTTCACGTCAGTGGTGGCGGTCGTGGTGGGAGAAGGAGTCGGGCGAATCTTTCGCACCCTCGGTGTGCGGCGTCTCGTCAAGGGCGGGCAAAGCATGAATCCCTCGACCGCTGACCTCGTGGAAGCTGTTCGCGCGACCGGATCGAGCGAGGTCGTGATCCTTCCCAACAACAAGAACATTCGTCCCGTGGCCGAGCAAGTCGACGCCCTCGTTGACCAGCGCGTGACGGTCGTGCCCACCAATTCGATCGTCGAAGGTTTCGCCGCCCTGCTCGCCTATGACCCCGACGCCAGCGCCGAGCAGAACTCATCGAACATGGGCGCCTCGGCGTGCAACGTCGTCGCCGGCGAGGTCACCCAAGCGGTGCGCGATACCACCACCGACGCGGGCGTCGTGCACGTGGGTGACTGGATTGGTCTCGGGTCCAAGGGCGTGCGGTCCATCGCGGACTCCATCGCGGTGGCGAGTAACGAGCTTCTCGCCACGCTGATACAGCCCGAGCACGAACTTCTCACCATCATCGAAGGAGACGGCTCGACTCCGGCCAATACCCGGCGCATCACCGAGTTCATCGCCGACGAGTACCCCCAAGTCCAGGTTGAGGTGCATCACGGGGGACAACCGCTTTACCCCTACTACTTCGGCATCGAGTGAGCGACGCGGCGCGTCGACTCCGCCAGTTAGGCGACGTGACGGTCGCGCAACTGCGAAACGTTGGTGAAAAGAGAGTCGAGGCGCTGGCCTCACTCGGCATCGAGAGCGTCTTTGATCTCTTGACCACGTATCCGCGTCGCTACATCGACCGCACGAAACGAGTGGACGTGTCAGACCTCACGGTGGGTGAGGAAGCGGCCATCTTTGGTGAAGTGAAGAAGGTCTCATCACGGCGCACCAGACAAGGAAAAACCATGGTCGAGGTGAGCGTGGCCGATGAGGGCGGATCCATCAAAGTGGTCTTCTTCAACCAACCGTGGCGCGAACGACAGTTGGCCGTGGGCGTCTCAGCGCTCTTCTTTTCCAAAGTGGGTGAGTACAAGGGTCAACGCCAGATGACCAACCCGGTCGTGGACGTCATCATTGGCCCTTCGGGCGACGAACGCGACCTTTCTCGCGTGGGTCGCGTCGTGCCGATCTATCCCGCCTCGGGAAAAGCGGGTCTGACCAGTTGGGAAATCGGTGGGTTCATCGAAGAGTCGCTGCGACGCGCGGGTCCGTTCCTTGATCCGGTCGCGCCCTCGATTCGTGAATCGCTCGACTTGGTCGATCGAACGCAGTCCTTTTGGGGCATCCATCTTCCAGGCGATCTCGCCGACGTCGCGCCCGCTCGTCGACGCCTGGTATTTGATGAGTTCTTGCGTTTGCAATTGCTACTCGCCCTGCGACGTCGCCGCCTCGAAGAGAGTGCGACGGGCATTCGACACCCGATCAATCTCGAAGACCTCAACGTGGCACCCGGGATGATCACGGACGAATCGTCGTCGTTGGTGAGGCGGTTCTTGACGGGACATCGTTTCGAGCTCACGGGTGCCCAACGACGGGTGATGGTCGAGATCGCGAGGGATCTCGCCGGTCCGCTCCCCATGCATCGTCTCCTTCAAGGTGACGTCGGCTCGGGAAAGACGATCGTGGCGCTCACCACGCTGCTGGCCGCACTCGACGGCGGTCGTCAAGGGGCGTTAATGGCCCCCACCGAAGTGCTCGCCGAGCAGCACTTGGCTTCGATGAGGCGTGACCTCGAAGGTCTGAACAAAGTTGACGCCACGGTGTTGGGTGGCGAACGGCCGCTTTCGATACAGCTCTTGAGCGGTCGGTTACGCGCGAAGGAACGTCAAGCGGTCCTCGAAGGATTGATTGAAGGGCGCGTAGACATCGTGGTGGGCACACACGCACTTCTCACCGACGACGTGCGCTTTAAGTCACTCGGCGTGATTGTCATTGACGAACAACACCGCTTCGGCGTCGAACAACGTGCCACACTTCGCGACAAGGGCAAGCAACACTCGAACGAGCCTGCGGACCCGGACCTGTTGGTCATGACCGCCACACCCATTCCTCGTACGGCAGCGATGGTGGTCTTTGGTGATCTCGACCGATCAATACTCGACGAGATGCCCGTGGGACGCCAACCCATTCTGACGTCGTGGGCCACGAGCCCTGACGAAGTGGACGCGTGTTGGCAGAAGGTTCGACAAGAAGTTGAACGAGGGAATCGGGCCTACGTCATCTGTCCGCTGGTGGAGGGATCAGAGCGTGTCGAGGCGACGAGCGCGGTCGAGGAACGAACGAGGTTGGCGCTCGAAGAACTCCGTGGCCTGAGCGTTGGCCTGTTGCACGGCCAGATGAAAGCCGACGAGAAGGACGAGGTCATGGCGCAGTTTCGAGAAGGCGAACTGAACGTGCTCGTAGCGACCGTGGTGATCGAGGTGGGGGTGGACGTGCCCGAAGCGAGCGTCATCGTGATTGAAGACGCCTGGCGATTCGGTCTCGCCCAACTGCATCAGCTACGTGGGCGCGTGGGTCGCGGCGACCAACAAAGTTACTGCTACTTGCTGGGTTCGCCACCGAGTCTCGAGAGCGCGGCGCGTCTCGAAGCCCTGGTGAGTTCGAATGACGGTTTCGTGCTCGCCGAAGTAGACCTGGATTTGCGCGGTGAAGGGACGCTCCTTGGAGCGCGTCAGCGCGGACGAAGTGATCTGCGACTGGCGAGTCTTCGCCGCGACGAAGAATTGTTGATCGCCGCCCAAGAGGTCGCCACGGCGATGGTGCGCGAAGGCGCTCTGGAGGCCAATCCCGACATGGTCGACGAACTTCGTCTCTTCGTCGACGAGGAAGAAGCCGATTACTTGTTCAAGTCCTGAGGTGCGAAACGCCTACCCTTGAGACGTGCGCGTTATTGGTGGTGCGGCTCGGGGACGACCGCTGAAGGCAAAGCTTCCACCAACGGTGCGACCCACCACTGACTACGCCCGCGAGGCAATATTTTCGATGCTGGAGAGTCGCGGGGGACTCTATGACCTGGTGGTCGCGGACCTGTTCTGCGGTTCGGGTGCGATGGGAATCGAAGCGATGTCTCGAGGCGCCGCCAAGGTCTACTTCTTGGACACCGATCCCTTGTGCTTGGCGGCGGCCAAGGCGAATTTGGAACCATTGGACCTCGGGGGTAACGCGGTGTTCGTTCGTGCGACCTTGCCGTTGTGGCATCCGCCCGAGGATCTCGACCTGGTGTTGTGCGATCCGCCCTATGGACCCTTGGACGTGGCAAGTTTGTTGAAGGGCGTTGGTGCGTCGCGCGTCATCATCGAAAACGACCGCCACATGGAGGCACCCGACGGATGGATCGTTACCAAAACCAAGCGCTACGGCACTACGCTCGTAACGATGTTGGAACCGCACGAAGGGGAAGAAAAGTGACGGTTGGTCTGATTCCCGGATCCTTTGACCCCTTTCATAACGGTCACCTGGAGGTCGTTGAGCGCGCGTCGCACATTTTTGACCAGATCGTGGTCGCCGCGATTCGCAACCCTCAAAAGTCCGAAGCGCTCTTTGACCTCGACGAACGCCGTGAGATGATTGCTGAGAGCCTGTCGCATCTGGCGAACGTCCGGATCGTCTCGATCTCGACGCTGCTCGTGAACGTCGCGCGCGACGTCGAGGCCACCGCCATCGTCAAGGGCCTGCGTGCGGTCTCGGACTTCGAGAGCGAACTGCAGATGGCCCAGATGAATCGGTCCCTGTCCGGAGTTGAGACGCTCTTTATCCCAACGAGCTCGAACCACTCGTTTATTGCCTCGCGCCTCTTGCGTGAGGTCGCGCGCTACGGCGGGGACGTCTCGGCCTTCGTACCGGCACCCGTGGCTCGACGCCTCGTGGCGATGTTTCCCAAGGAGCCAGCGTGACCTCCTTTGACGGTTACGACGAGCCCGAGCAGTTCGCTGAGCCGGCGCGTCACGCGCGGCGCGACATCGAATCGGACCTGCGTGACTTGATCGCGCTCGTGGACGGGGCCAAGCAGATGCCATTGTCGAATTCGGCTCTGATCCCTCGCGAAGAGGTCTTGGGACTCTTGGAGCAGGCGCTACGTAGTTTGCCCGAAGAGATCAGAGAGGCTCGTTGGGCGCTGCGCGACCGCGAGGAGTTGATGACCGCCGAGCTGCAAAAGGCCCAGCAGCTGATGGACCAAGTTCGTGCCGAGGCGGCTCGCATGGTCGATAAGACCGAGATCGTGCGCCAGTCTCGCATGAAGGCCGAACAAATCATCGCCGACGCCCAAGCCCAAGCGCGCGCGATGATCGATCAGTCCGAGGACTTCATCGACGGCAAACTCGGTAATTTCGAGATCGTGCTGGAGCGTCTGCTCAAGACCGCTGCGTTCGGGCCGCGAGCGACTGAGTGCTCAGGGTCTACCCACCTCGATGATCGAGCCGATGCCGCTCGCCCTCGACGATCCTGCCTTCGAGAACTCGGTCCAGAACCTTCCAAAAACCGACGAGTCGTCCTTCTTCGACCAGGACGCCTACTAAGTATCGTGGCCTCGCCCTACCTCGTCCCGGTAGCGCAGCTACTGCGCGACGTGCCCTCGACGTACGTGGTCGCCTTCGAGGCGCCCTTTGACGAGGATCACGAGTTCGCCCCGCGCGGGCCAGCCGAGACCGACGTCTTTGGCGAAGCCACCATGAAAGTGCGCCTCACGCTGCAGAGCTTCAGTGGGGGGCTACGAGCCAAAGGAAAGGTCGAGGCCCCGTGGCACGGCGTGTGTCGTCGTTGCTCGAACCCGGTGCTTGGAATGAGCGTGGTCACGGTCGATGAGCGCTTCGTCGACGCCCCGGGGCCCGGCGACGAGGACGCGTATCTGATCGAGAACGACTTCGTGGACTTGGCGCCTCTCGCGCACGACGCGATTTTCCTCGATTTGCCCCTCGCCCCACTGTGTCGCGAAGACTGTCAGGGTCTGTGTCCTCACTGCGGGATTGATCGCAACGAGGCAACGTGCGCCTGCCAGGTCCCCCTTGATCCTCGCTGGGCTACACTTGACGTACTCAGATTCACGGACTATCCGTCCGACGAATCCAACGAAATGTGACGGGTTCGCCCGTTCTGGCGAAAGTGATGATCGATGGCTGTCCCCAAGCGCAAAACCAGCAAGGCCAAGACCCGCAGTCGCCGCGCCTCGAACTGGCGTCTCGCGCGGCCCGCTCGAAGCGTCTGCCCTCAGTGTGCGACCTCTAAGTTGCCCCACGTCGTGTGTCCGAACTGCGGCTGGTACAAGGATCGCGTAGCGGTCGAGGTCAACTGAGTTGAGCCTCCCCATCGCCCTTGACGCGATGGGCGGTGACTTCGCACCCGGCGAGATCATTTTGGGCGCCCGTCGCGCCGTGGATGAACTGGGCTTGGCGGTCATCGCTCGTCGGTGTGCCCGACTTGATGGGTGACCCCTTGGGACTGCCGGTCGTGGCGTGCAGCGAAGTTATCGCGATGGACGATGATCCCGCGGCGAGCGTTCGAAAGAAAGAAGGACTCCTCGCTCGTGCGTTGCGCCGAGTTAGTACGAGACGCCAAGGCCTCGGCGATGGTTTCGGCGGGTAACACCGGCGCCACCATGGCGTCGGCGCTCCTTCGCATGGGGCGCCTGCCCGGCGTGGTTCGACCGTGCATCGCCACACCTATTCCCAAGCGCTCGATGGACCCGACGGTCTTCGTCGACGCGGGGGCCAACGCGGAATGTAATGCTGAGATGCTGGTGCAATTCGCCTTGATGGGTGCGGCCTTCGCGTCCGCGCGATTCCACGTCGAGGCACCCACGGTTGCGCTGCTGTCGATTGGTGAGGAGTCCACCAAGGGCACCCCCCTCGTGAAAGAGACTCACCAACTGCTGGTCGAGCACCCCGACGTCAACTTCTTTGGCAACGTGGAAGGACGCGACTTATTGTCCTCGCCCGCTCGACGTCGTGGTCACCGACGGATTCACCGGTAACGTCGCGCTCAAGACCCTCGAGGGCGCGCTGAAGTTCCTCTTCGCCACCGTGCTCGAGGTGTTCGACACCGACGAACAGACCAAGGCCGCGGGTGACGTGCTCTTTCCTTACCTCTTACCGGTCGCGAGTGAACTCGACGCCGGAGAATCACGGGCGGAGCGATGTTGCTCGGTTTGAACGGGATTTGCATCATCTCGCACGGGTCCTCGAACGCCACCGCGATCATGAACGCAGTGCGCGTGGCCGCCGAGATGGACGCCGCCGGGGTCGATGACAAAATGCGGCTCGCCATCCGACCTGATCAAGCCTAGGAACAGGCCGAACTGCACCACGCGTGTCGGTAAACTTGTTCAGCAACAACAAAGGAGTGGTCATGGCCACAAACGCTTCCAACCCATCAGTCGCTCGACCGGCCAAAGTCTTGGGAATCGTGAGGGAACAACTGGCCGAGATTCTCGAGAAATCACCCGACGAAATCGTCCGAGGACGTTCCCTTCACGGACCTGGGCGCCGACTCGCTGGCCCTGATCGAACTGGTCGAAGCACTCGAAGAGAAGCTGGGTACGTACGCGGCCGGGTTTCACATCGACGACGAGGACCTCGAGGGGCTGCTGTCGGTCCGGACGCCGTTGATTACGTGCTACGTCAAGCTCCAGGTAGCGTAGACCGGAGGTTGCGTGAGCTCTTGCTCGCCTCGCTCGCAGCGCTCGCCAATGACTCGGGCTCGACGCGAACAGCGCTGTCCTGGCGCTCGCCGCTCACGCACTCGAGTGACGCCGCCGAGCAGGACGTCGGCCGTCCAACGAGCGACTCGAGTTCCTCGGCGACGCCGTGGTCGGCCTCGCGTGGCCGAGTTACACGTACGCGAGCTATCCGCACCTCCCCGAAGGGCGAGCTCGGCCAAGATGCGCTCGCGCCGTCGTGAACGACGCCTCGCTCGCCGCGGTCGGCCGAGCGACTCGGCCTCGGCGAGGTCCTCTTGCATTGGACGGGGCGTCGTGAAGGAGGACGGTCTCGAGCAGGCCTCGATCCTCGCCGACGCCTTCGAAGCGGTCGTCGGAGCCATCTACCTCGAGCGTGGTTACGGGACGGCGCGTGCCTTCGTGCAGTCCTGCTCGTTCGCGACGACCATCGACCGGGCTGCCAATGAGCCCGATGACTTCGATCCCAAGAGCCGGCTGCAGGAGATGGGCCGTCCACGAGGGTCGAGCGGCACGCCGTATACGTAGTGGTCACGCGAAGGGCCCGACCACGACACGCACCTACGAGGCCGAGGTCTAGTGGCGGGGGTGCGATTCGAGGCGTCGGCACGGAGCCGTCCAAGAAGGACGCCGAAACAAGCGGCCGCCCAAGGGGCGTGGGAGAGCTCACGATGCCTGAACTGCCCGAAGTCGAGACGGTGCGCGCTTGTCTCGCGCGTGACCTGATCGGCAAGAAGATCAAGAGCGTCGCGGTGGCCAACGGCCGCTCCGTGCGCCGCCACAAGTCGCGCCAAGCACTTTCGCACCCTGCTCGAGGGCCACACGATCAAGGCGGTCGGCAACGCCTCGGCAAGTACCTGCTCATCGCGCTGGACAGCGGCGACACGCTGGTGGTGCATCTGGGCATGAGCGGCCAGCTGCTCGGGTCAAGAGCGCCAAGGAACCCAAGCCCAAGCACACCCACGTGGTGATCACCTTCACCCAGGGCGGCGAGCTGCGCTACGTGGATCCGCGGACCTTCGGCGAATCTTCGTCTCCACCCCGCCGCCCAAGCGGCCGAGGGCGCGTCTCGAAGTTGCTCGGCTCTCGGGCACGGCGGGCGACGACGGCGCGGCCATCCGCAAGGCCATTCCCGAACTGGCCCATCTGGGGTTCGACCCGATCGAGGACCTGATTGGCTGGGACCGCTTCGCCGCGCATGCTGCGCAGCCGCTCAAGGCCGGGCTCAAGGCCGTGCTCATGGACCAGAACTTCATCGGCGGGCATCGGCAACCTGTACGCCGACGAGATCACTCTACCCGGCCGGGCTGCGCTACGACCGGCCCGCGGACGACGCTGACGGCGATCGAGATGCGCCGCCTACATCGAGCCATCGTCGAGACGTTGGCCGATGCGATCAAGCACCGGAGGTTCGACCCTGGACGACGAGCAGTATCGCGACCCTTCGGGGAGATCGGCGACTTCCAGGGGTCGCACCAGGTCTACAACCGCGAAGGCCAGCCCTGCCGCCGTGCCGCAACCCGATCGTGCGGGTCAAGTCGGGCGGCCGCTCGACGTTCTTTTGCGAGCACTGCCAGGTTTGACCCGCCCGGTCAAGGCCCGGTAAGGTTGCTAGGGTCGCCGCGATGTTTCTGAAGTCGCTCTGACATGAAGGGGTTCAAGTCCTTCGCCGACCCCACGGTGCTCGAGTTCGAGCCGGGCATGACCGTGGTGGTGGGTCCCAACGGCTAGTGGGAAATCCAACGTGGTCGACGCCGTCACCTGGGTGCTCGGCGCCCAGGGCACCCGCGCACTGCGCAGCGCAAAAATGGAGGACGTCATCTTCGCCGGAACTCCGAATCGCGGCCGCCCTCGGTCGGGCCGAGGTGTCGCTGACCATCGACAACACCTCGGGGCGCTGCCGATCGACGTGGCCGAGGTCACCATCACCCGCACCCTGTTCCGAACCGGCGACAGCGAGTACGCCATCAACGGCACACCCTGCCGGCTGCTCGACATCCAAGAACTGCTTAAGCGACATCGGGCGTCGGGCGCCAGCAGCACATGATCATCGGCCAGGGCCAGCTCGACACCGTCCTCAACTCCCGTCCCGAGGATCGTCGGGCGATCATTGAAGAGGCGGCCGGGGTACTCAAGCACCGTCGTCGACAAGAGCGTGCCGAGCGTCGACTGGCCGCCACCCAGGAGAACCTTGAGCGTCTGGGCGACCTCGTGCGCGAGGTACGTCGCCAAATCCGACCACTCGAGCGCCAGGCAGCCTCGGCCCAGAGTTTCTCCGACGTTGAAAGCGAACTGCGAAACGCTCGTCGAGCACTCTTCGCGCAGCGACTCCAGAGCTTTGAGTTGCGCCGTCGCGAACTCGACGCCGCACTCGAAAGCGCCGCCGCCAAAGAACGGGGGTTGCGAAGCGAGCTCGTGACCCTTGACGCCCAAGCAACCGCGGCCGCCGCCGAGATGGCGAGCCGACGTGAAGAGATGCTCGCCTCGACTCTTGGCACCTTGCAGGGATTGAGCGAGCGAGCTCGAGGAACCCTCTCGATTATCCAAGAACGCGAACGTTCGCTTCGCATGGCACTCATTGCCTCCGCGGACGAGAACGTGATCGCCACTCTCGAAGCCGACGCCGCCAAACTCGTGAACGACCTAAGTGCCCTGGAGGATGAAGAGAGTCGACTGAGTGCCGAGCGCGAACAGGTGTCGCTCGCACGCGCGACGTTCACCGACCACGAGGCAACGTTCGATGCGACGTGGTCGGGCGTGATGAGCGACGTTGATGAGGCGATGTTGCGTAGCGCTATAGAGCGCGTCGAGTTACTCGAACGCTCCATGTCATCGCTCCAAGACAGCGAGCGCCGAGGTGCGAGTCGATTGAGTGACGAGCGTGCTCGAACCAACGAGACACTACGAACGCGTGAAGAAGCGACGCGCTCGCTCGAGCAAGCCCAACAGGCCCTCGACGCCGCACGGCAAGAACTCAGTGACGCCGAGCAGGACGCGGCACATTTGGAGCAGGAACGCCGTGACGCGGACGAGGCCCTCGGCGAGGCGAGCGAAGCAGCAGCGCGGACCCAAGCTCGCGCCGAGGCGCTCGCGAGGGCGCTCGAGGAGATGTCGGGTGCTGGTGGACGCGCCATCATTGGCAATCTTGAAGGGGTTCTTGGTTCGTTCCTTGATCTCATCGAGATCGACCGAGGGTGGGAACGGGCGGTCGAATCGGCGGCCGGCGCTTCCGTGGGCGCAATGGTGGTCGACGGTTCGAAGTCCGCGCGCGCGGCCCTGGAGGCATTGCGTCGCGAGGGCGGGGCCGGACTTATCTTGCCGGTGGGCGAGAATCAGATCGTCGCCACCGAAGTTCCAGGTAACTGCACGTCGTTGCGTGAACTCGTTCGAGCGCGTTCGGGAGCGCCCGAACACGTGACTCGCGTGCTCGACGCGTTGTTTGCGCGAGCGTTCGTGGCGTCGGACTGGGAGTCGGGTATTGACGTTGCCGTCGCCAATCCTGATCTGGTGATCGTCACACGTGACGGTGACCGCTTCGCCGCATCGGGCTGGCGCGTTGCCTCGGGCCGGGCGCTCGTGACCCGTTCGACCGTAGAAGAAGCTCAGCGAGCCGCGAGTGACGCCGCGATTGCCCTGCAGCCAATTCGCAATCGACGAACCCAAGCCGACGAGAGCGCGGTCGCAGCTCGCCAACGTCTCAATCAGGCTTCGAGTCAACGCGCCCAAGCACAAGCTCGATTCGAACAGATCACACGTGACATCGAGCGCCACGACGACACGCTCGATGAGATCGCGCGCAATATCGAGAGCCTGACGAGTGACGTGGGTGAACTGGCCGGACAGATCATGGAACTGGGCGACGAGCTCGCCTCACTGCGCGGCGAGCTACCGCACCTCGAAGTGGCCGTGGCGCTCGCGAACGAGAAGAAAGGTGCGATGGACAAGGCGCGCCGCGAACTCGAACAAGAGCGCCAGGCGTTGAGCGATCTCGCGACCGCGCTCTCGCGACGAGAGGCCGAGTTCGCCGAACGTCGGCGATTGATCCTGCAGCGGCGTTCCGAGATCGAATCGCGCCTCGAGGGACGAACCTCGGAGCGACTCGAAGCGGCGACGCGACGTGAGTCCCTGGAATTTGACCTGCGAGTACTGGATCGACTCACGGGGCTCGTCACGCGCGCCGCCGAGGACATTCGCACATCCCAAGAAGCTCTCGATTCAACGTATCGCGAACAACTCGAAGCCTCGCGCGCTTCGGCGGAGCGTCTCGAGGCGGTACGCAAACTTCGCAATGAGACCGAAGCGCGAATGAGCGAGGTCGCCGAGCAAACGCACCGTGGTGAGATCGAACGCGCGGAGCTGGCGGTCATGTTGAGCAATCTGCACGACGTGATTCGACGTGACCTCGGCGTCGAGCCCCACGACGTGGGGCCGGTGGACGAGCTTGACCCCGCCGATGGTTCGACGCTCGAATCTCGCGTCGGCGAGCTCGAAGCGCGCATTACCTCACTGGGACCCATCAACCCGCTGGCCCTCGAAGAGCTCCGAGCCCTCGAAGAGCGGTACCGAGAACTCGACGAGCAGGTGAGCGATGTACGAAATGCGCGCCGCGAATTGCAAGAAGTACTCCGCGCGCTGGACGAGGAGATCATGCAGACCTTCTCGAGTGCGGTCGCCGACGTCAATGAACACTTTTCGACGTTGGTATCGATGTTGTTCCCCGGCGGTCAGGGTCGACTGATACTGACCGACCCCGATGACCCTTTGAATACCGGTGTCGAGATCGAAGTTCGCCCAATGGGTCGCAACGTTCGAAGGATCTCGTTGCTCTCGGGTGGCGAGCGCTCCATGGCGGCGTTGGCGTTCTTGTTCGCGGTATTTCGTTCACGTCCCTCTCCCTTTTACATGATGGACGAGGTCGAAGCGGCGCTCAACGACGTGAACCTGCAGCGATTCTTAAGCCTCGTCGACGAATTTCGACACGAGGCTCAACTCTTGATCGTGACCCACCAAAAGAGGACGATGGAGGCCGCCGACGCCCTTTATGGTGTGACGATGGTGCCGGGGGCTTCTTCCAAGGTGGTGAGTCAACGAGTTAATCGGACGTTGGAAGTCGAGACGGCATGATCATTGTTGTCATCGTCGTGATTCTGGCGTTGCTCGTGATTGGTGACGTGCTGCTCATTCGCCGCCTTCGACGACGTCGACGCGAGCTCGCGACTCGCACCAGGAGTTCGCTCCCCGAGGTCTTGGTCACCAAGGTTGCGAGTCGGCCCGATATCAATGACATCGAGACACTCGAGCGTCGTTTGGGATCATCGCGCTCGGTCTTTGAGCGGGTGCGCGCCATCGCGGGCGTCGGACCGGTTGACAATAACCAACTGAACGTCGTCGAAGAGGTGCTCTTGCGAAGTGACGTTGGCGTGACCACGACCAACGAGATACTCGCGAGTCTGCGCGAAAACGGTGCGCCCTTTGGCGTGTCGAGCGCGCTGCGCTCTGCGCTTCTTTCCTCGCTGAGCGTCGACCGGACGATTCATACCGAGGCGAGCGCCGGACGCGTGGCGGTGTGGTTGTTCGTTGGTGTCAACGGAGTTGGCAAGACCACGACCATTGGCAAGCTCGCGCAGCGTCACGTGAACGAGGGCCGTCGCGTGATGCTCGCCGCCGGTGATACCTTTCGCGCCGCCGCGGGCGAACAACTTCAGCAATGGGCCACGCGCACGCGAAGCGACATCGTTCGAGCGAGCGAGGGGGCTGATCCCGGTTCGGTCGTGCACGACGCGATTGGACGCGCACTGGCTCGAGGATCGAACATCGTCCTCGCCGACACGGCCGGTCGAGCTGCCAACAGCGCGAACCTGCTCGACGAGCTGTCCAAAATTCGACGCGTGGCTGATCGCGAACCCGGTGAGGTGGTCGAGACGTTCATGGTCCTTGACGCCACCACGGGCCAAAACGCTCTGACCCAGGCCCGCGAGTTCCTCGCCGCGGCGAACGTGACTGGCATCGTGCTCACCAAACTCGACGGCACCGCACGAGGGGGGATCGTGGTCGCGATCGAGCGCGAACTCGCGATACCGGTGAAGTACGTGGGAGTTGGCGAGGGCGTGGACGACCTCTTGGTCTTTGATCCGCGCAATTTCGTCGATTCGCTTCTCGACGCCTGACGGTAGCCTTCTAGCACGATGTTTGATTCCCTCAGCGAACGATTTGAGCGGATCTCGGGTTCCTTGCGTTCGCGCGGGCGACTGAGCGACGCTGACCTTGACGAAGCACTCGGCGAGGTTCGCGCTGCCTTGCTCGAAGCCGACGTCGAACTCGGTGTCGTACGGGCGTTCCTCGACGCCGTGCGAGAACGCGTGAGTGGCGAAGTCCTCGTCCAAAGTCTCACGCCCGGTCAACAAGTCATCAAGGCAGTCCACGACCAACTGGTCGAGGTCTTGGGGGCCAGCGCTCTGAAGGTGACCTACGCGTCACGACCGCCCACCGTGATACTGCTCGCTGGTCTCCAGGGTGCAGGAAAGACCACGGCGGCGGCGAAGCTCGCCTCGTGGTTCAAGCTCCAAGGTCGCCAGCCCTACTTGATCGCGGCGGACTTGCAACGGCCCGCGGCGGTTGAGCAGTTGCGCGTGCTCGCAGGTTCGATCGGCGTTGACGTCTACAGCGAATCGAGCAGTCCGGTCGAGGTGGCGAAGAAGGGTCTCGCCGAGGCGACCCGACTAGGACGCGACGTCGTCATCATCGACACCGCGGGACGACTCGCCATTGACGAGGCGTTGATGCGAGAGGTTCGGGCCATCAGTGACGTCACGTCACCGCATTACACCTTCCTTGGTCATTGACGCGGTAACCGGTCAAGACGCCGTCTTTACCGCGAAGGCCTTTCACGACACGCTCGAGCTCTCGGGGCTCATCGTGACCAAGCTTGATTATGACGCGCGCGGTGGCGCCGTGCTGTCGGCGCGTGGCGTCGTCGGACGCCCCGTCGTCTTTGCGTCCACCGGTGAGAAGATCGCCGACTTCGACCTCTTCCACCCCGAACGGATGGCGTCGCGCATCTTGGGCATGGGTGACGTCATGAGCCTCATTGAACAGGCCGAACCACCATAATCCCTGATGTCGTTGCCGAGTCGGCGGTTGAATGATTAGTGGTACCTTCACGCTCGACGACTTCATGTCCCAACTCAACCAGGTGCGAAAGATGGGGTCACTGGGTGGCATCATGCGCATGATGCCGGGCGTCACCAAAGAGATGCGAAGTGCCGCGTCAAACGTTGACGAGGGACAACTCAACAAGATCGAGGCAATCGTTAATTCCATGACCAAGCGCGAACGCCGCGAGCCGGTGATCATCGACGGCTCGCGTCGAGCACGAATCGCCAAGGGTTCGGGTACCAGCGTCAGCGCGGTGAATCAATTGTTGAAGCAGTTTGGCGAGATGCGAAAGATGATGCGCCAAATGGGTGGCTCGAATCCGAGCTCTGCCTGGACCAATGGGAAAGATGGCGACTCTCCGCCGCCAAGCGCAAGCGCAACGTAGCAACCAGGTTCCTGCGGGATTTGAATCTCTGGCGGCGGGCATGAAGTCGGGCGCCGTGAAAGGCGGGTGGCGCCAAAAACAAGAAGAAGAAGGGCGGCAGAGTAACGCCTCCCAAACAACGCTAAACTTTGACGCTCGGGTATATCGCCCAGTCCTGAGTCCAGGACAGAAGGATTTGAAGGGAATTTCGTTGTGGCCGTGAAACTTCGTTTGGTACGCATGGGCAAGAAGAAGCAACCGACCTATCGAGTGGTCGCCGCCGAAAGTCGACGTGCCCGATCGGGGGCGTTCCTCGGGCATTTCGTAAGGAGTTGCGCCCAGGGCCAGGCACAGCGCGCGGTCGCGGTAATAAGGATAGAACCAGTCGGTGGCCTTGAGCGCGAAAGCGGCTGCGACTCCGGTTGCCTCGTGGCCGGCGCCCGAGATCTGGAAGAATATCTTCTGCTGACGCTTGAGCATGATCTCGCGGTCATCCACGCGCCGCGAGGTGAACATAATGCGATAGGCATCAATCAGTTGCTGACGAGTCAGCCCCTGATAGCGGCCGCTCTTTTTTGGCAATGTTGTTTTCGTTCAGCTTGGGATCGACTTTGGTCGTGGCCATGCCGAGTTGTTCACCCCACCGGAGATCAAGTCCCGCAACATTGTAAATCAGTTCCCGGCTCAGGGTTCTCAGTTCTCAATCCCCGGTGCTCGGTGAAGGCTCACCTTCTTACGAATAGACCGTCAGCGTCCCGGCCTAGAGGTATCGTCTGGCGGCTCAGGATGGGAAGATCAATCGATTCGACCTGGACCTGACAAGCGAGACTTGCGCTATCCTGAATTGTCCATGATTCGGTATCTGCGCCCGTTCGACCCTCACCGCCTGCGCTTGCTGGTCTTTGATCTCGACGGCACCCTGATTGACTCGCGTCTGGACCTGATTCACTCCATCAATGCCATGCTGCGCCAT
>CAWICL010000014.1:0-10246 GCA_963834545.1 uncultured Acidimicrobiaceae bacterium
AGCGCGATCGCGGCGGGTTCAATGTCCCTCGCGAGTCCCATCGAGGCCTTTACGTCGGTGTGCATCTCAGTCAACATTCGCCACAAGGCCCACAGCTACGTCAAGCTCGCCGGACTAGACGAGTAGTGCGCCTCTTTGACACTGCGCGCCAGGGTGTTTTCACCCTCGAGGCGGGCCCGATCGTCACGATGTATAGCTGCGGGATCACGCCTTATGACTCGGCGCACCTCGGTCACGCCTTTGTGTATCTATCCTTTGACGTCTTGCAGCGTCGTCTCCGTGACGCGGGACACGAGACTCGACTCGTGCGAAGCGTCACCAACGTCGATGACGATATTTTGCGTAAGGCGCGCGAGTTGGGCGTGAACTACTGGACTTAGCCGCCCAAGAAATGGTGAAGTTCGATCACGACATGCAGTTGATCAACTTGCTCGCGGTCTACAGCGAACCTCGCGCCACCGGGGCAATCGCCGAGATTCTCACGTTGATTGGCGCCACGTTTGATCAAGGTATCGCCTACGAAGTCAACGGATGCGTGTTCTTCGAAGTCTCTAAGTTCCCCCGCTTTGGTCAAGTGAGTCACGAGACGCGAGCGCGCATGATCGAACTCGCCGCCGTGCACGGAGGAAAGCCCGAGGATCCGCGCAAGCGTGATCCCCTCGACTTCGTACTCTGGCAACCGTCGCTCGAAGACGAGCCGGCCTGGGAGTCGCGTTGGGGTCCGGGTCGTCCGGGTTGGCACATCGAATGCTCCGCGCTGGCATTGCGCGATTTGGGTGAGACGCTGAACGTCCACGGGGGAGGTCGTGACTTGGCTTTCCCTCATCACGAATGTAAAGCGGCCCAGAGCGAGTCGGTCACCGGGGCGCCCTTCGTCAAGCACTGGATGCACGTGGGTCTCGTAGGTCTCGATGGCACCAAAATGTCCAAGTCACTTGGCAATTTGGTATTCGTGAGTGAAGTCGCCCAGATCGCCGAGCCGGCGGCGGTTCGTCTCGCGCTCCTCGACCAGCACTATCGCGGCGACTGGGAGTGGCACGACGGATTGTTGTCGCGCGCGCAGTCGCGTCTCGCGACGTGGCGTTCGACATTGCGTACCGGGCGCGCAGGAAACGTGATCGAGGACGTTCGCGCCGCACTCGATGAGGACCTCGACACGCCCGCGGCACTGCTGGCGATGGATGACGCCGCGCACGCGGGCGTCAACGTCACCCCAGGGGCAGGTTTACTGGGCATTACGCTGTAAGCATGAAAGGCCCGTATGCCGGACGTTGACGTAGTTCTGCCTGATGGCAGCGAACGATCGTTGCCCGTTGGATCAACGGGTCTTGACCTCGCTGCTTCAATTGGCGCGCGACTCGCCAAAGACGCGCTCGCCATTGAAGAGAACGGCCAACTCCGCGACTTGAGTTCAACCCTCGAAGATGGCGCCAAGGTCGCGATCGTGACGCCGGCATCGTCCTCGGGTCGCGAGATCTTGCGACACTCGACCGCGCACGTCCTCGCCCAAGCGGTCACCCGTTTGTGGCCCGGGGCGCATTACGCGATTGGACCCGCGATCGAGAATGGTTTCTATTACGACTTCTCCTTGCCCGGTGGCGCCCACTTCAGTGACGATGATCTCGAGCGTATCGATACCGAGATGCGCAACATCATTAAGGAGAAACAACCCTTCACGCGCCACGAGTATTCCTACGACGAAGGTGTCGCGATCTTCAAGGATCAACCGTACAAAGTGGAGATCATTAACGCGGTGAAAGATGGCGCCAGTGCCGAAGACCTCGGCGAAGTCGCGAGCGCCTCGGTCGTCTCGACGTACTCAAACTCTTCGAGTTTTATGGACCTGTGTCGCGGACCCCACGTACCTTCGACCGATCGACTCGGACACTTCAAACTGATGCGCGTCGCGGGGGCGTACTGGCGAGGCGACGAGAAGCGTCCTCAGCTCCAGCGCATCTACGGTACGGCGTGGGAATCCAAAGAAGCGCTGGCGGCTCACCTCACCCAACTCGAAGAGGCCGAGAAGCGCGATCATCGCAAACTGGGTCAAGAGCTCGACCTGTTCTCGTTCCCGAGTGAACTTGGTCCGGGCCTCGCGGTATTTCATCCCAAGGGTGGGACCATGCGTCGGGTCATGGAAGAGTATTCGCGCGCACGCCACGTCGCGGGCGGCTATGAGTTCGTCAACTCGCCTCATATCACCAAGTCCGAGTTGTTCGAGACGTCGGGGCATCTCGAGTGGTTCGCCGAATCAATGTATCCACCCATGGAACTTGACGACGGGCAGAGTTACTACTTGAAGCCAATGAACTGCCCCTTTCACACGTTGATCTTCAAGTCACGTCAGCGCAGCTATCGCGAGTTGCCTCTTCGCATGTTTGAATTCGGTACGGTGTATCGCTACGAAAAGTCTGGCGCGGTCCATGGACTGACACGAGTGCGCGGCATGACCCAAGACGATGCCCACATTTTTTGTACGCGCGAGCAAATGCGTGACGAGTTGACGAGCCTGCTTAGCTTCGTCCTCGATCTCTTGCGTGATTTTGGATTGAACGACTTCTACTTGGAGCTCTCTACTCGCCCCGAGGGCAAGGCCGTCGGGAGTGATGAGGAGTGGGCCGAGGCCGAATCAACCCTCGAAAAGGTCGCGAATGGGGCCGGCCTCGAATTGGTTTTGGACGAGGGTGGCGGAGCCTTCTACGGTCCGAAGATCTCGGTGCAAGCCCGCGACGCGATTGGCCGCACCCATCAGCTCTCGACGATCCAACTCGATTTCCAGACGCCCCAACGATTCGAGGCGAGTTACATCGCATCGGACAATACGCGACAACGTCCGATCATGATCCATCGAGCCTTGTTTGGATCCGTGGAGCGCTTCATGGCGATTCTCATTGAGCACTACGCGGGAAACATGCCCACGTGGATGAGTCCCGAGCAGGTGCGCGTGCTCGGGGTTCGCGATGATCACGACGACTACGCCCAAGGCGTCGTTGATCAACTTCGCGCTGACGGGCTTCGCGTCGGGTTCGAAGAGGCAAACGAGCCGCTCGGCGCTCGCATTCGTCGCGCGAAACTCGAGAAGATTCCCTACGTCGTCGTGGTTGGCGACGATGACGTGGCGAAGGGAACCTTGGGTATCAACGCGCGAGGATCGAACGACCCGGAGCGCGCGGTGCGCGTCGAAGAATTCCGAGTTCGAGTGGCTGACGAGATTTTGCGCCACGGCTCGCCCGAAGAACACTGATGGCTCTCGAGCGCTTGTCGGCGGCGTGGCGCGAGGCGTACGTCGAAGGCGCGAGCGTGGCGAATCACGAACCTGACGACTCACAGTGCATCTTTTGTTCTTTCGAGCACGATGACGTGAGTGAATCGTCGGGAGTCCTCTTTCGAAGCGACACGTCCTTTGTGATGTTGAACGCTTTCCCCTACGGATCGGGTCACTTGCTCGTCCTGCCCCGTCGCCACGTGGCGCTGCCCACCGAGCTCACCGATAGTGAGTACGCCGAATTCTTTTGGACCTTGCGAAAGGTTGTCAAGGCCCTCGAAGACGCATACGGAGCCGAGGGCATGAATATCGGCATGAACCTGGGAGTCGCCGCCGGGGCCGGCATTCCTCGTCATTTGCACGCCCACGTCTTGCCGCGATGGATCGGTGACACCAATTTCATGACTTCCATCGCTGAGACGCGGGTGTTGCCTGAATCATTGGCGTCCACGTGGCGAAAGGTCCACGCCCATCTCTAGTCCAGGTCCGTGGTGCGCTTTCATTAGACTTCTTGGTTGAAGGTCCGGAGGATCAATGCTCGACGGTAATTTTCGCAAGTCGGTTGACACGGTGACTGCACCGGTTGGTCGCTGGCTCGTTCGCATTGGCTTCTCCGCAGACGTCCTTACCGGCTCAGGTCTCGTGTTCGCGGGGGCGACCGCGTGGGCCATCGGCGCTGGTTATTTCTACCTCGCGATCGTGTTGCTCACGCTCACTGGCTTTCACGATCTCTTTGATGGTCCCGTCGCCAAGGCCAGCCAACGCGCCAGCCAACGCGGAAGCTTTTTCGACTCGGTCGTGGACCGACTCTCCGACGCAATCCTCATGGGTGGCGTTGCCTTTTACCTGGACGCGCGCCACCACGGACAATTGGTGTTGTTGCCCTTCGCGATACTCACGACGACCTTCATGATCTCCTACCAGCGATCCAAAGCTGAGAGTCTGGGGCTGAAGGCCAAGGGTGGTCTCATGGAGCGCGCCGAGCGCATGGTGCTCTTGGGTGCGGCGATGCTCTGGGCGCCAGCGTTCATTCCCGGGCTCTGGGTGATCTTGGTGTTGACCGCGATGACCGCCGCAGGTCGTTTTTGGCGTGTTTGGCAAATCGCTGCGCGTCCCGAGCCAACGAGTGCTCCGTCGATTCGTCACTTGCAGGCGAGTCGTATTCGTCGCGGGCTCAGTCGCACTTCACGTCACTAACTCGTGGCGGGTGGCGCGCGAGTCGCACTCTTTAAGAGCGTGGGCACGATTCTCGAATGGTTGCCCGAACGCGTCGACGTCGCGCTCGGGACAAGGGTGGCGCGTCTCGTTGGAAAGCGGTCCTCGGGGGCGAAGAACAATTTGCGTAACAACCTGGCGCACGCTCTTGGCGCGAAGGACGTGCCCGTGGATGCCCAACTCCTCGAGCGATTCGTCGATCGGGGATTCTCGAGTTACGGTCGCTACTGGGCCGAGGGAGCCAAGTTGCCGGCCCTTCGACCTTCACTCATCAGCGAACGATTCCAGATCAGCGAAGGTCTCGAACACCTCCAACGGGCCAAGGCGCTCGGAAACGGGACCGTCGTCGCGTTGCCTCATATTGGAAGTTGGGAGTGGGGCGGGTCGTTCCTTTCCACCATTGACCTCGCGATGACCGCGGTCGCCGAAGAACTCGAACCCGCCGAACTCTTCGAGTGGTTCAAGAAGAAACGCGAGTCCATAGGCATACGCATCGAAGCGCTGGATGAACACACGGGCACGACATTGCTTCAAACTCTGAAGGCCAATGGCGTCGTGGGACTGCTCTGTGATCGCGACATCCAAGACAACGGCATCGAGGTCGAGTTCTTTGGCGAGCGCGTAACGATACCGGCCGGTCCAGCGACCCTCGCGCTTCGAACGGGCGCGACCCTGGTCTGCGCCGCGTGTTATTCAGGACCCGGTCGTGATCATTTCGCGGTGGTGACCCCACCGATCGCTGCCGAGCGCCAAGGGCGTTTGCGCGAAGACGTCGCGCGCGTCACCCAGGCAATCGCCGCGGAACTCGAGGGTCTCATTCGACGAGCCCCCGAGCAGTGGCACGTGTTGCAACCGCGGTTCTCTTCGTGATCTCGCGCGTCGCGCTGATCTCGCCGTACGCGTTGAGTGTGCACGGGGGAGTCCAAGAACAAGTCCTCGCCATGAGTCGCGAGCTCGCTCGGCGTGACGTCGAGGTATTGATCGTCGCACCTGACGCCGCGGATCAGGCGACCTACGACACTCCGTCGAGGGTGGTGCGTTTTGGCCCGCTGGTGTCGATTCCCGCCAACGGTTCGAGAGCGCCGCTCGGACTATCGGTGCGCGCATCACAGCACGCCGCGAGCGCCGTTGCGGACTTCGCCCCTGACGTCGTGCACTTTCACGAACCCTTCGCACCCTTGATCGGATGGCGAGTGCTGCGAGAGCATCGCTTCGCGAGCGTGGCGACATTTCATCGCGGTGGCGGGGGCCCGGCGCTGACCTTGGGCGCTCCGCTACTGCGACGACTCGCCAAGGGCCTTGACGTCTCGGTTGCGGTGAGTGAACTCGCCGAGCGCACGATCCACGACGCCGCGCGAATAAACGCCACCGTTCTCTTCAATGGCTTTGAAACCGAGCGGTTTCGCTCGAGCCCTCGAAGAAGAGGTGACGATGTCGTACTCGCGGTGATCGGTCGACTGGAATCTCGTAAGGGCGTTGACGTGGCGATTCGCGCGGTGCGGAACCATAACGCCAAATCAAGCCAACCGTGGCGTCTCGTCATTTTGGGTGATGGACCCAGAGAGGACGCCTCGAGGCGTTGGCCGCGCACGATGAAATGATCACGTTTCTCGGGCGGACGAGCGATGATGAGAAGCGCGAACTACTGCGCCGGGCGAACGCACTCGTCGCTCCCGCGCTGCGAGGAGAGAGCTTCGGTCTCGTGTTGGTCGAGGCAATGGCGAGTGAATGTTTGGTCGTCGCGAGTGATATCGACGGGTATCGCCAGGCGGCGGGTGGCGAGGCGTCGTTGTTCGAGCCTGGCAATCCCGAAGCGCTCGAAGAGTCGCTGTCGCGAGCCCTCGCGGGCGAGAACAGCGAAGCCATTGCAAGAGCGCGTTCTCGAGCCGAACGCTGGTCCATGAGTCGTTTGATGGACGACTACGCAGCGCTCTATGACCAGGCGCACCGACACTTCGAAGCCGCACGGTAGCCTTGACGAGTGGCAACTAAGCAGCGATCGCGTTCTCGCCGGACTTCGGGTCGCGATCGTGATCGCAGCCCACGTTTCGTCGCTCCCGTGCTCGACCCGGGTTGGCAGAATCCCTACGCTCCTTCGACCACCGAACGCCACGAGAATCTCCATTTCGTAAGGAAATTTGCGCTTCGGCGCAAGTTGCCCCAGAGCATTGGCGTCGGCGTGCTCGTCGCAGCTCTCGTGGTGGGTGCAATGGTGAGCGTGTGGCTGCCGATTCTGGGCGTGGTCGTTGCGGCGTTTTACATCTGGGATCTGCGGCGCTCACTCGTCCGATACGAGAAGCGTGGCCAGAGTCTGGGAAACGCGATGCTGCAAAGGTTTGAGGCGGGTGGCACCTCGAAAGACCGTCAGCGCCTCGTCATTGTGCTTGACCGTCTCAGTGCGACCTTTGGCGTTGACGGCGTCTCGGCGTTCATTATCAAGGACCCGGGCTACAACGCCGCGCTCGTGCCGAGCGGATCGGCGATGTCGTTTTTCATCACTGACGCCATGATGCGCGATTTCGAACTCATCGAGATCGAGGGGGTTGTCGCGCATTGCCTGGCTCGACAACGCTTGGGCATCCTCAGTCGCGAGGCGGTTGCCTCGGTGGTGAGCATGAACGAGGATCTGCGTCGAGAACTCGCAGGTCCGGGCCAGGCCTATCGAGCCGACGAGGTTGCCGCTGCGGCAATCCGTTACCCCCAGGGACTCGCCAACGCACTGCGAAAGTGTGCAAGACACGTGCCGGGTCCTGATTCATTCTTCTCCTCGTCGGCATTCGCTAGTTGGCGTTGGATCTGGTTCGACGTGTGGAGCGACCGCACAACGCCTGATCTCGGAGACCTCGACGACGTCGAATTGCGGGCTCTCGCCCTCGACGAATGGTGAGTCGCCATTAGGCTTGAGCCATGAGTACTTCAAATAATCCTTCGGTCGTTGGTACACCGCTGGTGAAGCGTGGCCTCGCGGACATGTTGCGTGGCGGGGTAATCATGGACGTGGTCAATCCCGAACAGGCGAAGATCGCCGAGGACGCCGGCGCGGTCGCGGTGATGGCACTCGAGCGAGTTCCCTCGGACATCCGTCGCGACGGAGGAGTCGCGCGCATGAGCGACCCCCAGATGATTCAAGAGATCCAGGCCAGCGTGACCATTCCGGTGATGGCGAAGGCACGCATTGGTCACTTCGCCGAGGCGCAGGTTTTGCAGTCACTGGACGTTGATTACATCGATGAATCTGAAGTGCTGACGCCAGCCGATGAGGAGAACCACATCGACAAGTGAACCTTTACGGTCCCTTTTGTCTGCGGCGCGACCAATTTGGGCGAGGCGCTTCGTCGCATTGGCGAGGGCGCGTGCCTGATCCGCTCCAAAGGTGAAGCGGGAACTGGAAATGTTGTCGAGGCTGTTCGCCACCTTCGAACCATCAACGCCCAGATGCGACGTCTCGCCAGCGCTGACGCGGCCGAGTTGTTCGCGCTCGCCAAAGACCTCGGCGCCCCGCTGGCCTTGGTCCAAGAGGTGGCGGCGACGGGTTCATTACCTGTTCCATTGTTTTGTGCCGGCGGCATCGCGACACCGGCGGACGCGTCGCTCGTGATGCAACTCGGCGCCGAGGCGGTCTTCGTTGGTTCGGGGATCTTTAAGAGCAGTGACCCGGTGCGCATGGCCGGCGCCATTGTCGAGGCGACCACGCATTTCGAAGACCCGGGCGTCGTCGCCAAAGTCTCCAGTGGACTCGGTGAAGCGATGCGTGGTCTCGAGAGCGCCACGCTCGAGACGCGACTCGCCGAGCGCGGTTGGTAGTGCCCATCGTTGGCGTGCTCGCCCTCCAGGGCGACGTACGCGAGCACGTAGCCACGCTCGAAGAACTCGACGTCAAAGTCATCAAGGTCCGTGCGCCCGAGCAACTCGATCAGCTCGATGGACTCGTGATGCCCGGGGGCGAGTCCACGACTATTGCTCATCTCTTGGGAACCTCGGGGATCAGACCCGTTCTCCAGGAGCGTCTTGAAGGTGGGCTGAATGTCTTTGGCACGTGTGCGGGCCTGATTCTCTTGAGTGACGTCATCCTTGATGGTCGAAGCGATCAGTGGAGCTTCCAGAAACTGCACGTATCAGTTCGCCGCAACGGTTACGGTCGACAAACCCAGAGCTTTGAGAAAACGATCGACGTGACCGGCGCTGGCGAGGTGCCGGGGGTCTTCATCCGGGCCCCAAAAATAGAGGCGTGGGGCCGAGAGGTGGAGGTACTCGCCACGCTTGATCATGGCGAGGGCGAGCACCCCGTGCTCGTTCGCGAAGGAAACGTCTGGGGCTGCTCGTTTCATCCCGAACTGACGTCAGATCGTCGAGTTCAACAGCTCTTTCTCGACAGCCTTTAAAGTTCGCTACGATTCGAACGCCCCACGTGGGGCAGGAGGAATAATGTCCGGCCATTCGAAATGGGCAACGACCAAGCACCGCAAAGGTGCCAAGGACAGTGCCCGAGCCAAGGTATTTGCCAAACTCATCCGACAAGTCGAAGTCGCCGCACGCGAGGGTGGGGGCGACCCCGCCACCAACGCGAGCCTGCGCACGATGTTCCAAAAGGCGCGAGAAGCATCCGTGCCCATAGACACGATCGAACGCGCGATCAAGCGCGGAACGGGCGAACTCGAAGGCGTTCGCTACGAGGCAATCTCCTACGAGGGCTACGCGCCCGGTGGCGTTGCGGTCATCGTCGAAACGCTGACCGACAACCGAAACCGAACGAGCGCGGAAATTAAGCACGTGTTCTCAAAGAACGGCGGGACGATCGCCGAACCCGGGGCGGTGTCGTGGCAGTTTGATCGCAAAGGGATCATCGAAGTTCAAGGACCGCTCAACGAGGACGAACTGCTCGAGTGGGTGATGGACGCGGGCGGTGAGAACTTCTCAGAACAAGGAAAGAACTTTGTCGTCACCACCGAGCCCCATGACGTCGCACTGGTCCGAGACGCGCTCGAGTCACACGGCGTGAAGGTGCTCAGCGCAGATGTGACCTTGGTGCCCAGAACGTCATCGAGGTGGACGAGGAGGGCGAGGCGAAGAAGATCCTTCGACTCATGGACGCCATTGACGATCATGACGACGTGCAGAACGTGTTCGCGAATTTCGACATTCCTGACGAAATCATGGCAAGTTTCGAGGGGTAAACGCTGTAAAACAGGCAGAATTCGAGTTAGTATCGAACGTATGTTCGTACTCGGAATCGATCCCGGTCTGACCAGATGCGGCTTCGGCCTCGTCGAGGGATCCTTCGACGGTTTGGAGACATTCCGGGCGGTGCGGGCCGGTGTCGTTGAGACTGATCCCCAGGTTGAGGTGGAGCGTCGACTCAGCCAGATCCTCGTTGAATTGCGCTCGTTGCTCGAAGAGACGAGACCAGACGCTGTGGTCGTCGAGCGAGTGTTCTATCAGCGAAACGCGAAGACCGCGATACCGGTCGCCCAAGCGAGTGGCGTCGCAGTCGCGCTCGCCGGTTCGATCGGACTGCCCGTTCGCCAGTTCACCGCACAGCAAGTGAAGCTCGCCGTGACGGGTTACGGGGCTGCCAGCAAATCGCAAGTTCAAGGCATGGTCGCGCGACTCTGCGGACTCGTCGAGGTACCCCAACCCGCTGACGCTGCCGACGCGCTGGCTCTCGCCATTACGTATTTCATGATGGTTCGCGTCGAACAGCGCTATCCAATCGAGACTCCATCGTGATTGGCTGGTTGAGCGGCCGGGTGGTGCACCAGCACCTGA
>CAWICL010000015.1:0-22899 GCA_963834545.1 uncultured Acidimicrobiaceae bacterium
CAGTGCAGCGAGTTCTGGTGGTGGCGGCGGGGGTGGCGGTGGTGGTGGAGCAGTGAGTACCCCTGTGATTACGACCACTTCGCTTCCGTCGACTGTGACGGGTGCGACGGTACTCGGCTCCCGTCGCGGAGACTGGTGGCGTAGGAACCATCTACTGGGAAGCGACTGGATTGCCGGCAGGACTCACCATTAACACTGCAGGAGTCATTGCGGTAACAGTTACTGGTGGTTGGGGCCCGGGACGTACCCTGTCACAATTACAGTGATCGACTCTGACGAGTCTACAAACTCGAAGACCATAGGTCTTGTGGTCGGATCTGGAGTCGTGGTGAGTACTTCAACGCTGCCAAACGGTACAGTTGGACAGCCATACACCGACACGTTGACGAGCCAGGGTGGTACTGGAACGAGCACCTGGACGTGTTCAGGACTACCTGCAAGCTTGACCTGTTCGACCGCTGGTGTCATCTCTGGCACTCCAGGAATTAGCGGAACGTTCCCGGTCACCGTTACTGTTACGAACGGAACACTGACTTCAACAGTGACCTTGCCTCTCACGATTGGCAATTCGGGCACCCTCGGTGCTCCGGCGAACCTTTCGGTGCTGCCTGGTGACAGTCAGGCGCTCGTGACCTTCTCGCCACCTTCGAACGCATCCCAGTTCAAGGGAATTTCGTATACGGTGACGGCGGGTGCCGGTGGCGGTCTGACGACGACGGGCACTTCATGCTTGGTCAACGGCTTGACGAACGGCACGCCGTACATATTCACGGTGGTAGCAACGTCCACGACGCCAGTGAAACCTCGAGTCCCGCGACGTCTCCCGAAGAGACTCCGATACCTGAGCCAATCGTCGTTGGCCCATCGGGCATTGGTACGACTGGAACGACAATTGGTAAAGAGCGAAGCCGGGCATCGCGAGTGACACTCTGTTGAACGGATCCAATTCTTCTGCCAAGGTGACCGTCTTTAACTCGAGCATCTTGGTATCGGGTGGCGGTCTCTCGATGACTATCGGGGCGCAGTCAACCATCAGTACGCCATCTGGATTTACAATCGTTCTCGTTCAAGGTGGTAAGGCGAAGGTTTCTGGAACTGGCTTCTATCCGGGAACGCTCGTTGACGTCTACGTCTTCTCTGCGAACGTCTTCTTGGGTGCGGTACCAGTGAACTCCAGCGGGTCCTATTCTGCAACTTTGAACATTCCTTCGACGATTCCCGCGGGTTACCACACGGTCTTGTCACAGGGTTACGTGAAGTCTGGCAAGCGCGCGTCGGTGTCTGTTGGAGTTGTCGTCGATGCTTCGAACTCAGCCTTCCTGACGTTGTTCCCGTTTGCGGTTGGATCTCCTGTACTGACGTCAACAATGACGTCTCAGATTCAGAACTTTGCACTTCAGATTAAGAAGATTGGCGCATCATCGGTCACCTTCATTGGTTACACCGACATCGCCGGTGGAGCTGCATATAACTACAACCTGGGACTCAATCGAGCGAAGAGCGCCGAGAGTTATCTCAGGCTCGTGCTCGCGCGTGATGGTGTGCCTGCCACCATTTCAATGGTGACTCTGTCGAAGGGATCGACCGCACCCGCCGCGTCGAATAACACGCTCGCGGGACGGGCTCGGAACAGAAACGTGACGGTTTCCGCAGTTCTTAAATAGGTGGATTGGTCGCGGCTCCTCACTCAGACCTAATCTGAGTGAGAGCCGCGATATCCCTCTTTGCAGGAGCCTTCATGATCCCATTGCTTAGCGTCGCCCAGATGCGCCGCTTCGAAGCTCCGTTCCTCGCACGCGCACCAGACGCGTTGGTCGAGAAGGCGGGAACCAAGGTCGCGCACATCGCTCGCGAGATGCTTGGTACGTGTTACGCCAAGCGCGTAGCGGTCCTCGTTCCGACCGGGGTTCAATGGAGCCGACGGGCGAGTCGTGGCTCGTTGGCTGAAATATCGAGGTGCCCGGGTTGATGTCATTCCGGTAATTTCGCAACCAAAGTCCCTTCGCGGCTTTGACCTCGTCGTCGACGCCGCGTTCGGAGTTGGTTGCTCTCGTTCCTATGACGCTCCCAGTGTTTCGCCATCGTCGATGGTTCTCGCGGTGGACGTGCCATCAGGCGTTGATGCCGACACCGGAGCGCTGTTGGGCCATCCCATGCGTGCAGACGTCACGGCCGCCATCGGGGCATTCAAGATGGCGCACATCAATGGTGAGGCGAAGGAACTCGCGGGTGATGTGCGTTTTCTTGACTTAGGGATAGTAAACGACTTCTCTGACGGTGTGATTGAGGACGTCGATCTCGCTCAGTTTGTAACGGCGAACCACGATGATCATAAGTGGAAGCACGCAATTGGCGTCTTTGCCGGTTCGCCGATGATGCCGGGCGCGGCGCAGCTCGTAACTCGTGGCGCGATGTGCGCTGGTGCTTCCATGATCGTGCTCGAGAGCAACGGAGAGTATCCCTCCGGAACTCAACTCCCAGTGGAAGTCATTCGTGGCACTGGACTTCACCATGAGAAGCGTCTACGGGCGATTGTCGCTGGTCCCGGCTTAGGACGGGACTGCACGGAGTGGCTCACGGCTCGACTACGCGGTGTGAACGTTCCGGTGGTTCTTGACGCAGATGCCTTGGTGCCCGAGCTGACGGAGCTCGCACCCGCGGATCCACTGTGGGTTCTCACGCCCCACGACGGCGAATTCGCTCGACTCAGTGGAACGACACTCACCAGCGATCGGGTTGGGCCAGTGCGTCAGTTGAGTCGTGATACCGGGGCCGTAGTGCTCTTGAAGGGACCAACCACATTGATCGCGAACCCCGATGGAAATTTGCGAGTGGTCAATTCAGGAACGGCGGCGCTCGCAACAGCGGGCTCGGGTGACGTCCTTTCAGGGATGATCGGTGCGACCTTGGCTCGTGGCTTTGGCTCATTTGAAGCAGCATCGCTCGCGGCACACGTGCATGGTCGTGCTGGGGCTCGACTTCCCATCTACACGGGCGCCTCGGGCATTCCCTTTGCGGTGACCAGTTTCTTGGAGGCGCTCAAGTAACCGTCCATACAACGCGACGCGAGATGAGTGACTTTGGACCCCACTTTTGAGACAAGTCGCGCGTTGATGAGAGTACAGTAGGCAAAAGGTCAGATAAACAGCGCTGTTTCCTGCGGCCTGTTTGCAAAAATGGTCGAAGGAGAGTGCTGTATGGAGCCGACGAACGATCAGGATCCCCAGTACTACCACAAGGTGGTGGATTGCCAGTGGGCCTGTCCCGCACATACGGACGTTCCTGGTTACATACGGCTTATCGCGAATGGTCAGTTTGACGACGCGTACATGTTGAACCGTGAATCAAACGTGTTTCCCGGAATCCTTGGTCGCACGTGTGACCGCCCCTGTGAGCCCGCGTGTCGACGCAGCCGCGTCGATGGAAATCCCGTTGCCATCTGTCGACTCAAGCGGGTAGCGGCGGACCTGAAGGGTGACATCAGTGATCGGCTGCCCGTCATCCCCGCTACGAAGAACGGGAAACGAATCGCGTGCATCGGAGCGGGCCCTTCGTCATTGACGGTGGCGAATGATCTTATGCCACTTGGCTATGAAGTCGTGATGTTCGAGCAGTTTGATCTTCCGGGTGGACTCATGCGGACAAATATCCCGGAATTTCGACTTCCTGAACAGGTTCTTTCAGACGAGACGCAGGTGATCTTGGATATGGGCGTTGACATTCGTTACAACTCACCGATTACGAGCATGAAAGCGTTACTCGAAGAAAACTTCGATGCGATCTTCGTTGGCGTTGGTGCGCCGCGCGGAAAGGGTCTAGAACTGCCTGGTCGCCACGACGAACAGGGCGAAAGTCGGATACATATTGGTATCGATTGGCTCGAGTCCGTCGCTTTCTCACATGTTGATTCCATTGGCGAACGCGTCTTGATTATCGGCGTGGGAAATACCGCGATGGACTGTTGTCGCTCTTCGAGACGTCTCGGTGGTCTCGATATCAAAGTGATGGCCAGGCGACCGCGTGAATTCTTCAAGGCCTCTCCTTGGGAACTGGACGACGCGGAAGAAGAAGGCGTCGAAATCATCGTTAACCACGCGCCGAAGCGTTTTGTCATCGAAGACGGGAAATTGAGAGGAATGGAATTTGAGGTCCTGTCGTGGGATGAGAAGGCGACGAAATCGACGGTATTGGAAACGGTGATGATTCCCTGCGATGACGTGATCCTCGCCATTGGCCAGGAGAACGCCTTTCCCTGGATTGAACGCAACATTGGCATCGAGTTCGGTGAGTGGGACATGCCGATTGTCGATGAGACGACATTCGAGTCGACGTTGCCCGGAATCTTTCTCGGTGGTGATGCGGCCTTTGGCCCCAAGAACATCATCTGGGCGGTGGCGCATGGCCACGAAGCGGCGAGATCGATTCACGCACGCTGCTCGGGCACCAATCTCTCTGACCGAGCGGCAATGACCATGAGTCTCGAAAGCACGAAGATGGGGATGAATGAATGGCGTTACCACAACGACTACAACCCCTCGTCACGTCAGAAGATGAATCACGTCGAGCTTTCGAAACGATTCGCGTCCCTGGAATTGGAAGTGGAGCTTGGATTCAACGCCGAACAGACAGCGAGAGAAGTGCAACGTTGTTTGAATTGCGACATCCAAACTTCTTTTAAGGCACCTTTGTGCATCGAGTGCGATGCCTGCATTGATATTTGTCCTGTACAGTGCCTGACGATTACCGAGAACGGAGACGAGGAGTCGATTCGAGCTCGCCTCTCCGCTCCCGCAGTCAATCCGAGCCAGGCGCTGTACGTATCGGCGGGACTGCCCCAAACCGGGCGAGTGATGGTGAAGGACGAGAATGTCTGCGTGCATTGTGGATTATGTGCAGAACGCTGTCCCACTTCAGCGTGGGACATGGAGGAGTTTGAGCTTCAGATCCCGTACGCGGGTGATTCGGGTCTCCTGCAGATCCCGGTGCGTCGAATGAGTAAAACAGTTAGTGGAGTGAGGTAAGCATGCCAATCGATACCGTGGCGCCCACGCAGGTGCGCGTCAATGATTTCTCCATCAAATTGGCCAACGTGAATGGAACGGGTTCTGCGAGCGCGAACAGCTTGTTGATGCAAGCAATTTTTCGCATGGGCGTGCCCGTCTCGGGCAAGAACCTCTTTCCGTCGAATATTCAGGGATTACCCACCTGGTACGAGATTCGAGTGAACAAGACCGGCTTCACTGCTCGCGCACTCGAGTATGACTTGATGGTCGCGATGAACTCGGCGACGTACAAAGAGGACATTAGTGACGTCCGATCTGGTGGCTACGTGCTGTACGACTCGTCCTGGCCCCTTGACGAAGAACTCCTTCGAGACGACGTGACGTTCCTTGGGGTGCCTTTGGCAACGCTGTGCATCGAAAACTTTGCGGCTCCTCGTGAGCGGATCCTGATGAAGAACATCGCCTACGCCGGTGCCGTTGTGGCCCTGGTGGGTCTCGACGTCCAGCTGGTTTCGGACTTGCTCGCTGAAACCTTTGCGAGAAATGAATTGCTACGTGAATCGAATCAGAACGCGTTGCGTCTCGGTTACGACTACGCAATGGAGAATTTCGCTTGTCCCTTGCCTTTTCGTGTGGAACCAATGGAAGCCACCAAGGACGCCATCTTGATCGATGGCAATACCGCTGCGGCCTTGGGATGTCTCTACGCCGGCGCGACGGTCGCTGGTTGGTATCCGATCACGCCGGCGACCGCGGTCATGGACAATTTCACGCGGCTTTGTGCCCAGTATCGCCGAGAACCCGTTACCGAGCCCGCCCCCGGAGAGCCGGCGTTTCGAAATAACTACCTCATTCTTCAAGCGGAGGACGAGATCGCCGCAATTGGCATGGTGCTTGGCGCCTCCTGGAGTGGGGCACGTTCGTTCACGTCCACGTCGGGTCCGGGCATCTCTCTCATGAACGAACTCTTGGGACTTGCCTATTACACCGAGATTCCCGCCGTGATCATCGATGTGCAGCGAACTGGTCCTTCGACGGGTATGCCCACGCGCACCCAACAAGCCGACATCTTGTTGTGCGCCTACGCGTCTCACGGCGACACGAAACACATCTTGTTGTTCCCCGCGAACCCACACGAATGCTTTGAGTTTGCGGTGCAGAGTTTTGACCTGGCCGAACGGTTCCAGACTCCGGTTTTCATGTTGAGTGACCTTGATATTGGTATGAACGACTGGGTCGTACCGGAATTGACCTGGGATGACGCCTACGTGCCGGACCGAGGGCGAGTCCTCAGCGACACTGACCTCGCGACGATGGCGGAGTTCTTTCGCTACACCGACGAGAACAGTGACTTTGTGACGCCGCGAACATTGCCGGGATCGGACGAGAAGGGCGCGTACTTCATCAGAGGCTCCGGAC
This sequence comes from uncultured Acidimicrobiaceae bacterium, assembly GCA_963834545.1. Taxonomy (GTDB): domain Bacteria; phylum Actinomycetota; class Acidimicrobiia; order Acidimicrobiales; family RAAP-2; genus RAAP-2. The sequence continues at coordinate 6,423 of CAWICL010000015.1, forward strand.
ACGACAAATTTGGCAAGTACACCGAGAACCCCGCCGAATACCAGCAGGTCGTTGATCGCCTGAAGAAGAAGCACGCGGCAGCTGCCACGCACGTGCCGGGCCCGGTGATCAACCGGATCAAAGGAGCCTCCATTGGGATCATCACGCTCGGAGGCTGCGACCTCGCCGTTCGAGAGGCGATCGAAGAGCTGAAGGCTCGAGGCGTGAAGGCTGATTTTATGCGCGTACGGGGCTTTCCGTTCGTGAATGAAGTGCGCGAATTCGCCCAAGAGCATCGTGACTGTTTTGTCGTGGAACAAAATCGCGACGCTCAGTTGCGAAGTCTGATCTCCATCGAGACTGGTGTCGCAATCGAATCGCTGCACCCGGTGCTCGCGTACGGCGGGTTTCCCTTAAGTGCGAGTCAAGTCGTCGATGGTGTCCTCGCCGAATTGGAGAAGAAGTCATGACCTCAATAGCCAAGCCAATTATTCCTCTCGCACCTTTGGCAAAAAACGAACTCGGACTCACGATTCGAGACTACGAAGGTGCCGTGTCGACACTGTGTGCGGGCTGCGGTCACGATTCAGTCACCGCGGCAATTAGTCACGCGTTCTGGGAACTTTCGATGCCTCCGCACCACATCGCAAAGTTGAGCGGCATCGGGTGTTCGTCCAAGACACCTACGTATTTCGTTCGGGGTGCGCACGGATTCAATTCTGCCCACGGCAGGATGGTGACCATCGCCACGGGTGCCAACGCCGCGAATCGAGAACTCACGTACATCGGAATCTCGGGCGACGGTGATTCACTCTCGATTGGACTCGGGCACTTAGCCCACGCCATCCGTCGAAACGTCAACATGGTCTACATCATCGAGAACAACGGTGTCTACGGACTCACCAAGGGACAGTTCTCCGCGTCGGCCGACATCGGATCTCGACTGAAGAAAGGCGAACCCAACGCCATGGCTCCCATTGATCCGATGTTGCTCGGACTCACGATGGGTGCGACGTTTCTCGCTCGAGGTTTTTCGGGGGACAAGGCTCAATTGGTGCCAATCTTGAAGGCCGCCGTGGCTCACAATGGCCTCGCGCTGATTGATGTCATTTCACCGTGCGTGACCTTTAATGATCACGAGGGCTCAACCAAGAGTTACCGATTCATGCGCGAACACGAGGTGCGTGAGATACAAACGGACTTCGTTCCCATTCGTAAAGAGATCAACCGATCGATCAAGGACGACGACCTGACCGAAGTCGCCATGCACGACGGCAGTGTCGTGCGCTTTCGCTCGCTACCTGATGGCTACGACCCTTCGAGCCGCCAAAAAGTCGAGGAGTACATTCGTGAACGACACGACCGTGGTGAGATCGCCACGGGACTCTTGTACGTTGACGAACATGCTCTGGACGTTCATCAGATGAACCACACGCCCAGCGCGGGTCTCAATTCTTTGTCGTTTGAGAAGTTGTGTCCGGGTAGCGACGAACTCAAGAAGATTCAAGAGAGTTTTCGTTAACGCCTCTCACGGCACCTTGGCCAGAATCGCATCATCGTTGAACCTCGTCTTAGGGACTTAAGTCCCTAGTCGCACTTCGTGCCACGCGGGTGATGAAGTGACTTTTGGCCCCGTTTCATGAGGTATTTTGCGCTTCACGATTCCTTAAGGTTTCCCTAAGAGATGAAAACTCGAAAGGTTCCTATGAAGATTCGTGAAGAAGCAAAGCAGGCAGCAAGAGTACGTCGCGTGATGCGCCGAGGCGTCGCGGTCACGGGTTTGGCGCTCGTGAGTGTGCTCGCAATGAGCGTTGGTTCGGGCGCCGCCACGACGCAACACTCAACGTCGGCCAGCGTTTCGAGCCACGCCGCCAAGACCACCAAAGTCGCGTTCAAGGGTTCCTACAGCGGAACGATCGCGTTGTTGTGGAACTCGAGTTCCGTGACCGTTTCATCGGTCAAGGGCACCGGGACCGCCACGACACTCGGCTCGAGCACGCTGTCGGGTTCGGGAACCGGACAAACGGCGAGCACGTGTGACCCGTTTGGCGGTAGTGGCAGCCTCGTCGGCGGCGGGTCAGCTCCTTGCTCGTCACCGTCGTTTCCTCGTCAAGTCAAAAGGCCTGCGCGGCGGGCGATTCGGCTCCGACGACCGTGAGCGTCACCGGCGTCGCGATCGTCAAGAGCGGAACGGGCAAATTCAAGGGCGCGACGGGGACCTTGGCCTTCAAGGGCTCATTTTCCATTCAGTCTTCAACCGCGGGTGCCAGTGAGTCCGATGCGTTCACCGCGTCGATCTCTGGAACCTTGTCCATCAAGTAATCGATTAGTTAACTAAGAGGAGATGCATCATGAAACGTTTAATGTCCGCAGTGGCGGCGGGATCGCTCGTATTGGGTTCTGTGGCGCTGTTCACTTCAGTGGCGGGTGCTGACACCAGCACGACCACCACGACCGTACCCGTGACGACGACCACCCTCGCCGCTCCGCTGCAAGGTGCCACGTCCTTGCCCTTGGCGTTAACCGTTGACACGGTTGTCGCGTCGGGATCGGCGAACTTGGCTTACCCACTCGCGGGATGCGCAATGACCAATGAGTTCATCGTCGGCCAGACCGTGGTGTTTCGCATGTGGGGACAGGACTCAGCGACCGGTGGCCAGCCACTGACTGGCACGAATGTCGCCAGTGCGGTGCTGACAATTCCTGGCGTGTCGACGCCGGTGCCCATGTGCATACGGGAACCACGGCAAGGTTGCGTACTGGACCGGCGCGTGGAAGACCACCGGTTACACCACACTTGGCCCGGTCGCGTTCACCCTTACCGTCAAGACCATCGCGGTTCCTGCGGTCACCAAGGTCGTACGAAAGACCGTCAACGGTAAGACAACCCAGAAGAGGGTCATCGTTACACCCGCGGTCATTGGTCAAACCCAGACCTACACCCAAGCAGGGCTGCCTGACCCACTGACGCTCAACGCAGTTCCTGCGTGAACTCACGAGTGACGTCTTTGTAGCTTCACCAGAGCCCGAGCGAGAGGTCCAGAAAGGCCATCGCTCGGGCTTTGCGCATCACGAACGCAGTTCCATCGTCGAAGGACCGATCCAAAGTCCAGGACATTACGAGAAGTGAAAGGTTGAAAGTCATGCAAATGCATAGTTCGAAATCCATCGTGCGGGGTCTGGCGGTTTTGATCGTCGCGGCCTTGCTCCCCGTGTCACTCCTCGTGACGCCGAGTGGCGCCGCGTCGAGTCCGACGGTGACCCCGATCGTGCTGAGCGCGCCCGGGAATTTGCCCGGAGTGCCTGCGCTACCAGGTCCCGTTGCCAACGCGTTCACGCCGGCGTCAAGTCTTGGCGTTTTGGGCGTCACGCCCAATCAAGGCGTCGAAGGAACACCCATCACCATCACCGGAACGGGTCTTCCCGCGAACGCGAGTGTGAACCTCGATTGGTCGACGTCAAATGCCACGTGGGTGGCTGACGTGGAGCCCAACACGGTGAACTACCTCGGCACCTCGTACTCCAGTGAGAACGTTGTCTTAGCGACGGTGACGACCAATTCCTCGGGATCATTCACCTACGCGACCAAAGCCCCCGATGACTTTGGCGGGACTCACACGATCTACGCGGTGGTGAACAACGTTGAAGATGCTTACGGCGGCTTTGAGCTTTTGCGCATCCTGAGCGTCAGCCCCCGCAGCGGACCAGTCGGAACGCCCATCACGATCACGTACACCTCGATGGGCGCATCGTTGTACACCGGTGGCGCTTCGGTGATCTACGACAACCACTACGTGGGTGAGATGATGGCGAACTGGACGCGAGGAACGGCGTCGATCACGATTCCAGCCACTGGATCGGTGGGTGAGCACTTCATTCAAGTTGGAAACGCGATTAGCTACATGTACTTGAATGTGATCCAGTCTCCGATTCCCTATACCAATGGCGGTACTGCGACCTTTACGGTCACGAGCAACAGCGCCTTGGTGGCACCCAAGATCACCTGGCCCGCTTCAGTGACTCCGACGGTGAGCCAAGTCACGACGCTCTCGACAACGGGTCTCGATCCTTCGAGCACCGCCGTTGCCACGCTCTCCCAGACCAGTGGACCGGTGAACACCAACGTGACGTTGAAGGTCACCGGACTAAGCGGCAGCGGCACGGATCAGCTGAATTGGTCGACCGTTGTCGGAAACCGGGTGAATTGCACGAGCACGTGTTGGGCATATCTCCTCGGATCCACTCGGATCAGCGACGATCGCCAACGGCGACATCACGGCCAACATTCAAGTTCCGAATGGTCTGGGCGGATGGCATGTCGTCCAAGTCCTCAACGGCAATACCATCGAAGCGCAGGTTCCGTTCTACGTCAAAGAGAGCATCGTTCCCTTTACGAACTCCTCGGGAGTGGTCGTGAGCCAGGGCGTCGCGACCGCGAACGATGTGGACACGTCGGCCGCGCTCGCGGCGGGTCAGTCGGGCACCGGGACGTACACGTTCCACGAGAATCAAGAGTTCACGATTTCCATTGACGGCGTTGGCTGGACCCAACTCGACAATACGCTCGGGGTGGACTACGACAACAGTTACATGGGCTACGGCTGTGGCTTTAACTCCAACGGCTACATGGTGATCCACTTGCACGCCACGGGTGCACCAGGCGTTCACATGATCGACCTGTACCCGATGCTGTACTCGCTGTCGCCATCGTTCGCGAGTACCCCGTACGGCATGGTTCCGATTCTTTCCGCGGGACGTGATTACCCGGGTCTCGCACTCGGGTACCAAGTGCCTTCGATTCAATTCTCGATTCGCGTCGTTAAGTAAGAAGTCTCGCGCACTGCTTCGCCTCTCCTCGCGAGAGGCGAAGCAGTGACGCGAAGCGCACGCGCCGCCCAGGTGGGCATCCACCAGTTCGACTCTCCCAAAAGGGTTATGAGACTCGGCAGCACGAGACCGCGCACGATGGTGGCATCCACGAGTACGCCACATCCGAGACCGACGCCCAGTTCCTGCAGACCCGCCACGTGGCCAAACACGAGTCCACTGAGGGCACAGACCATGATGAGCGCCGCACTGGTCACGACGCCTCCGGTGCGCGCGAGACCCTCGTGAACGGCCTCTCGAGTGGTCGAGCCGTTCAGGTGGCTCTCACGCATTCGAGCAACAATGAACACCTCGTAATCCATTGAGAGGCCAAACAACATCGCGAAGAGGAAGACGGGCACCCAGCCTTCGACCTGACTCACGTGATAGGTGCCGAGCAGCGACGACAAGACACCGAAGCGAAAGACCGCGACGATGGCACCGTAGGCAACACCGACCGAAAGGAGATCAAGGAGTACCGACAGGGCCGCCAGAACGACCGAGCGAAATGCGCGAAGCAAGACGAGATAGGCGAGCGCGAGGGCGAGCAACACCAGCCAAGGGAACGTGCCGTAGACCGAGTTGAGAAAATCGACACCCTGGGCAGGGGCGCCACCGAGATAAATCGACGTGCCGCGAGGAAAATGAACTGAGGGAATGATCTCATGGCGTAACTGCTCGACGAGCAATTGGGAACTCGGAGCACCGAAATCGAAGCGGTCAATCACGAATATCTGCTCATATCGATTGGTCGAATTCACGTACGGAGCGTTGTGACCAATGGCAACAATGAAAACCTCCGGAATCTTCAAGATCTGTTCGGCGAGTACCAAGCGAGCTCGCGTTTGGCTCGGGGTGTTCGCTCCACCGTCTCTCCCGGTGTCGATGACGATCTGAATCGGCGTGATAACACCAGGTCCGACTTGTTCGCGCACCAGGGTGAGTGCGCGAGCGCTCTGGAGGTTCTGGGGGATGGCGGTGACCGAACCTGGGGTGAGCTGCAGCCACCAGACCGACGTCGCGAGGGACGCCAGAATCATCAACGAGACGACGAGCACGGTGCGTGGTCGCGCGAGTACGAGCCTTGCGATGCGCGACCATGTTCCTTGCATGACGTCTCGATGAATGAGAACTCCTCGAAAGCCACGCGGTGTGACCCCGCGCTCACCGAAATATGAGAGCAGCGCCGGCAAGAGAGTCGTGGCTGCCAAGAGTGAGAAGATCGGTACGACAAGTCCGGCGGCACCGAGGGAGCGAACGAAAGGCACGGGAACGATGAAGAGCGTGCAAAGTCCAATTGCGACCGCACCTCCCGACAGCAGAATTGTTCGTCCCGCTGTCTGCATCGTTCGAAGAATTGCTTCTTCGACGTGATTGGTCCCCAGCATTTCGCTACGAAACCGGTGCACGATCAAGAGGGAGTAGTCAATCGCGAGGGCGAGACCAATGAGCTCGATGACGTTGGGCACATAGAGCACCATCGTCACGTGCTGAGCAAGCAGATAGATAACGCTGAGCGTGCCGGCCGTTGTCGCGGCGGCAATGACGTACGGGAGCGCAATCGCCCAACACCAGCCAAGCACGGCGAAGAGGAGCAAGAATGCGAGTAGCACCGCTACTGCCTCACCGCGATGCAAGTCGCTCGCGAGCACCGGTGTGATGTCACTTTGGAGAGCCGCGGGACCAGTGACGAGTGCCGTCGCGAGCCCATCGCGAGCAAGGGCGTGACGCAAGACGGGCGTCATCGAGGCAGCCTGTCCGAGATTAAGTGAGGTGTCCACGTTCGCGTAGAGCACGCCTCCGACCACGCGTTCTTGCGTGATTGACGCGGTAGGTATGGATTTGGACGCGAGCGTCAATTTCTTTTCAATGGCACCCACGTGCGATGAGGTGCCCCTAACGTTGTCCACGACCGTGAAGGTGCCTTCGATGTTCTCATGAAAGTCCTTCACCAGGATTGCGTTCGCCATCGACGAACTCGTTCCCGGAACGCTTAGCGACGTTGTGAGAAGCGAGGGGAGTCCAATGGAGGCAAGGACACCCAAAAGCAGAATCACGATCCAAAGTGCGATCACGATTCGCCGCCAGCGAAGTACGGCGCGTATCCATCGCTCGAGCACTACTCGAGCGTAGTTGGGACCTCGCTTGCGGGCGCGTCGCGCCGCGCGTCAACGACAGACGTGATCTGGGCGACGATCTGATCAGCGCCCGCACCGGGACCAAAGACCGCCGCGACACCAGCGTCGCGCAGTTCGTCCATATCGTTCGTAGGCACGATGCCTCCGACGATTACGGGAATCTCAGAGCCACGACTGCGTAGCGCCTCGACGACGAGTGGCGCGAGCGTGAGATGCGCACCCGAGAGCATCGAGAGACCCACCGCGTCGACGTCTTCTTGAATAGCGGCGAGCGCCACTGACTCGGGCGTTTGAAAGAGACCGGTGTAGATGACTTCCATGCCGGCGTCTCGCAGTATGCGTGCCACGACCTTGATGCCGCGATCATGGCCATCGAGTCCCACTTTGGCGACCAGAACCCGAATGCTCATACGGTGGGCACCTCGACGTATCGGCCGAAAACGCCCACCAGGGCGCCCATCATTTCGCCAACCGTGGCGTAGTTCTTCGATGCGTTGATCAACGCCGGCATCAGATTCACACTGGGATCAACGGCTTGGGCGGCGAGCTCGTCCAGTGCGGCGCGTACGCTCTCATCGTCTCGGGTTTGTCGAACGTGGGCGAGGCGAACGAGTTGTCGCCGCTCGTCCTCATTCGTGATGCGCAGGGTCGTGAGATCGTCTTCGTCGTTCCCTTCGAGGAAATCGTTGACACCGACGATAATTCGCCCTCCCTGATTGAAACGACGTTCCAAGTCGTAAGCCGAATCAGCGATGCGACCTTGGAACCAATTCTGTTCAATGCCCGCGATACACCCTTCGAGCATCGAGCCGTGACCCATTTCGAGGATCTGCGCGAAGAGTTCCTCGCTTTGACGCTCCATTTCGTCAGTGAGCGCTTCGACGAACCACGAGCCGCCGAGTGGATCAGCCACGTTGGCGACATTGGTCTCGTGGGCAATGATCTGCTGGGTTCGCAGCGCGATGCGAGCGGCCTTCTCAGAAGGCAGGGCGAGTGCTTCGTCGAGCGAATTCGTATGCAACGACTGGGTACCGCCAAGCACACCTGCGAGTGCCTCGATCGCGGTGCGAGCAATATTGTTCTCAGGCTGTTGGGCGGTCAGGGACACGCCAGCGGTCTGGGTGTGGAAGCGCAGTTGCCAGGAACGTTCCTGTGTCGCGCCGTAGTGGTTACGCATCCATTTTGCCCAGATGCGCCTCGCGGCACGGTACTTCGCAATCTCTTCGAAGAAGTCGATGTGAGCATTAAAGAAGAATGACAATCGGGGCGCGACGTCGTCCACGCCGAGTCCCGCCTCGCGCGCGAGTTCCACGTACGCAAAACCATTGGCCAAGGTGAAGGCCAGTTCTTCGGCGGCGGTCGAACCCGCTTCACGAATGTGGTATCCCGAGACCGAGATCGAATTCCACTTCGGCATTGAGCTCGCACAGAAGTCAATCGTGTCGCGAACGAGGCGCATTGATTGGCGTGGAGGGAAAACAAATTCCTTTTGCGCTTGGTATTCCTTCAGGATGTCGTTCTGTAATGTGCCGCCGAGACGTTCACGCGAGACCCCTGATGCTTCGGCGTGCGCAACGAACAGCGCGAGCATCACTGCGGCCGGTGAGTTAATCGTCATCGACGTGGTGATCGAGCCAAGGTCGATATCAGCGAAGAGATCGTGCACGTCGGCCAATGAGTCAATTGCGACGCCGCAGCGACCGACTTCGCCGAGCGACATCGGATTATCCGAGTCCAGACCCAACAGTGTGGGCATGTCAAAGGCGGTGGAAAGCCCAGTGCCTCCCGAGCGAATGATCTCTTTGAAGCGGGCGTTGGTATCGGTGGCGGTACCAAATCCCGCAAACATGCGCATCGTCCACAGACGTGATCGGTACATTGCGGCGTGCACGCCGCGAGTGTAAGGAAATTCACCCGGAAACTCGCTGTCCTCAACGCCGTAGACGGGTTCGAGATCGATCCCGGACATAGTCGAGAACTTCGCGTCGCGAAGGGGGGCTGCCTCGTAGCGCTGGCGCCAGCGTTCATAGGAACTTTGCACTCAAACCTCCAATTCTCGCCAGCATAGGTTCGCTTCTTCGCGACACGAGTTCGCTAGGTGGGTTTGGTCGGCTCGACGATCTCGAGAGCGAGCAGCGGGGCTGACGCCTTGTTGATGCACTCCTCGTATTCGAGCGAGGGCTGACTGTCGGCAACGACGCCACCACCCGCTTGAACCGTCGCAAAGCCACCTCGAATGGACACCGTGCGAATGGTGATTGCGAAGTCGGCGTCGCCACTGAGTGAGAAGTAACCCACCGCCCCGCCGTAGGGTCCTCGGTGCACGGGTTCGAACTCATCGATCAACTCCATCGCTCGGACCTTGGGGGCACCCGTCAGCGTCCCCGCGGGGAAAAGGGCGTCAAAGGCATCGAATGCGTCGAGGCCGGGCGCGAGCTCGCCGTTCACTTGTGAGGTGAGGTGCATCAGATGCGAGAATCGCTCGACGTGGGCGAGTCGCTCCACGCGAACACTGCCGGCGACGGCGACGCGCCCCACGTCGTTGCGTCCCAAATCCACCAGCATCACGTGTTCGGCGATCTCCTTGTCGTCGTGCAGCATCTCTTGTTCGAGTAGGTAGTCTTCATTCTCGTTCTCGCCGCGTCGACGAGTCCCGGCGATGGGGCGTGTGCTCACGATCCGCTCGTGGACCCGCACGAGCATCTCGGGAGATGCTCCAACTATCTGATTGTCGCCGCTGTCGAGCAAATACATGTAAGGCGATGGGTTGAGTGAACGCAGCACTCGGTACAAGGTGAGCGGATTCACCTTGGAAGGCCGTCGAAACTGCTGGCTCGGTACGACCTGGAAGATGTCGCCCGAATGAATGTACGCCTGGGCACGCTCGACGACCGCGCAGTATTGTTCCTTGCTCATGTTCGAGAGTCCCGCCGCGATCGAACGCACTTCAATGTGCTCTCGCTGACTCGGAGCAGTCGCCACGAGACGCTCGGTTTCAAAGTCACTCGCGGGCGCGGGCGCGATGAGAATGTCGATGATCTCGTCGAGCTGCTTGATCGCTTCGTGAAAGACGCTCACCGGATCGCGGTCTTCGAGCATCGCGTTGAGAACCACGGTGGTCGAGTGGCGCAGGTGATCACAGATGAGCGTCGCGCCCGGAAAAGAGAAGTCAACGTCAGGCCACATGTCCTCACTGTCAACCTTTCGGGAGTTTCTCCAGTCGACGAACGTAGTCATAGCTGACGAAGCCCACCGCACCGCCAAAAAAATCTGGCAACTCAGAGGGCACGAACGTTCGATACGAACCAAGGATTGCTCGCAAGGTCGCGAGAGGTCCGTTGAGCGTCGCAACGTCCAGTCCTTGAACTTCAACACGTTCAGCGCGGCTTCGAACACGCCAGCGACGGTCCAAGCCTATGAATGAATAGCGTCCCGTCTCCTCGCCGAGAGCAGCGCTCTCGAGAGGAAGATGGCCCGTCCGTCACTGAAGCGCTGGTAGAGAGAGACCGGCGTTTCGCGGTAAAGTTGCAAGGTCTCGTGAAGGGGGATCACGTTGTAGCCCGCCGCCACGAGACCCAGGAACTCCTCGAGGTCGCGGCTCTGCATGAGGCAAGGATAGTGAGTTGTTGTGAGCCCCTTCTAGTATTGGTTGATGGGTTCCCCTTCAATACTGGTGGTTGATAATTACGATTCTTTCGTCTACAACCTCGTCCAGTACCTCGGCGAACTGGGAGCGAGCACCGACGTTCGTCGAAATGACGTCGTTGACGCCGCTGACGTGTCCACGGGACGCTACGACGGCGTCCTCGTTTCGCCCGGACCGGGTCATCCCCGCGACGCGGGAAATTGTCTCTCGATCATCCGGGCCTGCGCCCAGGCATCAATTCCCATGTTGGGGGTGTGCCTCGGTCACCAGGCCCTCGCCGAAGCGTTTGGTGGCGACGTCATCGCCGCGCCCGAACTCGTGCACGGACGATCCACCATCGTGGTTCACGAAGGTGAGGGCGTCTTTCGAGGAGCGGCGTCACCGCTCGTGGTGGGTCGCTACCATTCACTCGTCGTGGACGAGGCGACGCTGCCCGATTGCTTTTCTGTGACGGCGCGTTCGAATGGACTCATCATGGGCCTTCGTCATCGATCACGAGCCCTCGAAGGAGTACAGTTCCATCCAGAATCAGTGCTTACGCAAGATGGTTACCGACTTCTCGCGAACTGGCTGAGTATCTGTGGATTCGATGAGGCGCTCTCGCGAGTTGATGCGCTCACGAAAAGAATCGATGAGGTCAGGTCGTCACTGCCGGTTCCCCAGGATGCTTAGAAGTTCTCGCCTACTTCGACGCGTGTCTCAATAACGTTTCGCTCAACCAGTTCGACGCGGTAGGCGGCGGGACCGACGCTGGGTTCGACGTTCATGTCCGCGACCACCGTTGTTGGCTCCACTCCTTCGTACCAGATACCGACGTGGTCGTCGGTCGCAAAGGCGAGTGGGGGGAGTGTCTGATCGCTGATGAGTTGATGCAAGAGTGGGCGACGCTGCGCCTCGGAGTCGTAGTGCACGCCGTTGGCGTAGGGCAAGAGGGCGAGTCCGTTGGTGATGGGCTGCAGCGTGGGGCCAAAGGAATCGGTCGTTCCTCCGATGTGCCAACAGATACTGCCCGCCGAGACACCGCCGAGGATGACGCCTTGACGCCACGCTTCGCGCATCGCCTCGTCCACGTGATGCAGTCGCCACAGCGCTAACAAATTCGCTACCGATCCACCCCCGACCCAGACGAGGTCGCTCGAGCACAGACGCTCTTCGGGGTCCGCCGAAGGCTGGGGGAAGAGTTCAACTCCGTCACGTCACAGCCAGCGGCGTTGAAGGCTTCGTAGGCGAGCGCGTAATACATCGACGGATCGCCCAACGCCGTTAACACCAGGCAAACGCGTGGCCGGGTGGCCTCGCACAGATTGAGGGCATCGAGCAGCATGGAACCCAAGCGAGCCGACTGTTGGACCGAGACCGGGACAAAGCCCCCCGAGGTCGCAAGGATTCGTGGAGTTTTCATCTGTCCTTTTTACTGCAGCGACAAGGCACGCCAGGTATCGCCGGCGCTGCGTAGTATTCGTGCATCAAGCGAAATGTCAAGGAGACCACGTGACGAGCGAAAAAGAGATTGACGCCCTGATTGATGATTTGGTGGCAACGTACCCGCCCGCCACCACCGATCCCGTGACGTTTCTCGGCGCACAATTCGACGCGGGCCTCGCCTGGGCGCATTTCCCCGTCGGACTTGGCGGACTGGGCGCGAGTCCGGCCGAGCAGCTCTACGTGCTTCGACGCATGGGAAAGCTAGGTGCGCCCAGTGCGATGGGACGAAACGTGATTGGTTACGGCATGTGCGCCCCGACGATTGTCACCCACGGAACTCCAGAGCAGAAGGAGCGATTCTTGCGCCCGTTGTTCACCGGCGAGGAGATCTGGTGTCAGTTGTTTTCCGAGCCGGGCGCGGGCTCTGACGTCGCCACGCTCGCCACGCGCGCCGAGCGCGACGGTGACGAATGGATCGTGAACGGCCAAAAAGTTTGGACAACACTCGCGCACCAGGCCGCCTTCGGTCTCTTGATCGCGCGCACCAATCCCGACGTCGTCAAGCACAAGGGCATTACGGCCTTTCTCGTTGATATGCACGCTCCCGGAGTTGACGTTCGCCCGCTCTATCAAGCGACGGGCGAAGCCGAATTCAACGAATGCTTCTTCTCTGACGTGCGCATCCCCGATGCACTCCGATTGGGTGGTGTCGGTGAAGGTTGGGGAGTTTCGATTACGACCTTGATGAACGAGCGCGTCTCGATTGGCGGCACGGTGCCACCTCGAGGATCGGGACTGATTGGCGAAGCGGTCAAAATCTGGAAGCAGCACTGGTCGACGCGACGCGACGCGCACGCGTTGGCGGTGCGCTCAGATTTGATGCAGGCGTGGGTACGAAACGAGGTGGGACGTCTTACCAACTGGCGAGCGAGCGATCTTCGAAAGGCTGGCACACCGGGCCCCGAAGGTTCAGTCGCCAAACTGGCCTTCGCCGAAGAGAACCAGCGCACCTCCGAGCCTCTGCGTGAATCTCATGGGCGCCGAGGGGATGCTCTATGGATCGTCCTATCCCCAGGTGCGCCCCACCGAGTCAGCCATGACGGGTGGGGACATGCGAAAGGCGTTCATCCGTATGCGCGCCAATTCCATCGAAGGTGGAACGAGTGAAGTGATGCGCAACATCATTGGCGAGCGCGTGTTGGGTTTGCCGGGCGAGCCCAGAAACGACAAGGACGTGGCGTGGAAGGACGTTCCTAAGAGTTGACTACTTGTTGGTGAGGTGTTCGTCAAAGAAGCGTAAGGTTCGCTCGAGCGCCACTTTGGTTGCGGCGTCGTTGTAGACCTGGACCCTTCCGTCACAACTGAAGCCGTGTTCGGCGTCGGCGTAGCGGTAAATCTCCGTGGGAAGCGATACCGCACTGGTCGCCTGTCGAAGGGCCTCGACTTGTTCGGGCGGGATGCCCTTGTCGAGGTCGCCGTAGTGTCCAATCCACGGGCTCTTCAACTCGCTGGCGAGTTCGAGGAGCGGGGCGAAACCGAAGCGTCCCGTCTCGACGCCACCGCCGTAGTAGGTCGCACTGGCGCCGACGATACCGAGGGTGCCAGCGTAGAACGCCACGGTTCCACCCATGCAGTAGCCAACGATCCCCGTTGCACTGGCGTGGTAGCCCGCCTCTTCGAGGAATGCCGAGGTGGCGAGCAAGTCTTCGGTGATGCCTTCCTTGTTGAGTTCACCCATGGGCGCCATCGCGGCGGCGAAGTCGTCGTAGGGCACCTCGGGCGATCCACTTCGGTGAAAGAACTCGGGCGCCACGGCGTAGTAGCCCAGGGCGGCGAAGCGTTCGGCAACGTCGCGGATGTGGTCATTGACCCCGAAGGCCTCTTGGACCACGATGATCGCACGTCGTGCGTCGGGTTCGCCTGCGATCTGAACGGGGGTGGTATTGGGAAGTACGTGACGGGTGATCATTCGAAATTCGGTCCCTCGGTTCGCGTTCGCTGAGTTCATAAAAGCCCGGCGTGCTCGCCACCAGCATCACACCGTCAAAGAGTTTTCCAGCCGCTTCACCCTTGGGAGCGGGCGTCACGACTGGCCCGAAGAAGGCCACTTCACCCACGTGAATCACGGGCGTACCGACGTCATAGCCCACCGGATCCATGCCGGCGTGGTGACTTTTCGAAGTGCCTCGTCGAACTCCTCGACCCAGGCCGCGTCGGCCAGATCAGCGTCAAGTTTGGTATCGGCGAGTGATTCGCGGATGATCACCTCGGGGTCTTTTTCGCCGCCCACGTGGATGCGCTGCCCATCGCCGAGTACAGCGGCTCCACGACGGCGTTGCCGAGGCGTTGTTCGGCCGCGATTAGCACGCGCACCGGACCCCACGCCTTTTTCATGAACTCGACGTACTGTTCAGGCATTTCACGATTCTCGTTTAAGACCGCGAGACTCATCACGTGAAAATCAACCTCAATGTCTCGAACTTTTTTGGTCTCGAGTATCCACCGTGACGTCATCCACGCCCAGGGACACGCGGGATCGACCCACAAATCAACGTGCTGGGACATTCTCAGACCTTTCTCGTAGCATGTGCACTCACCACCGTAGCGACGGCGTTGGTCACACCGACCGCCATGGGCAAATCCAACATCTCATCAATGCCGTGGGCGTTCGAGTTTGGACCGAGGACCCCGGTCGCGACGAATTGTACGCCGGGGTAGCGTTTGGCGAGTGACGCCAAGAATGGAATTGAACCGCCCTCACCCGTAAATCCAGGTTCGTGACCAAAGGCAGAAATCGATGCTTCAACGAGCGCGTCGGCGAGCCATGGCGCAAGGGGCGGACTGACCCACCCGTCAGCACCGCTTATTTCCACCTGGACCTGTGCGTTCGAGGGCACGTTCGTCGTCAGTGCCCGTTTGATCGCCACTTGGGCGAGCGTGGAATCAACGTTGGGCGGCAGACGGATCGAAAGAACGCAACGGGTGAAGGGTCGTAGCACGTTGCCTGCGATATCGGGTTCGGGGATACCGCCGATACCCGTTACCGACAAGGTCGGGGCCCCGTACGTTGAAGAATTCGCCCCGCGGCAGACCCGCCCATCAATTGCAGTCCGTCGACCACGGGGAGCTCGCGCGCAATCAAGTCACCAAACTCCCTGGCGATCGCCTCGGCAGACTGGCGGTGTTCGAGGGGGATCGTCGAACACAATTCGTTCAACTTCATCTCACCGCTCGATGAGTCTTCGAGCCGTTCGATCAATTGGCGAAGGATTCGGAACGAACTCGGTACGACTCCGCTCGCCGAACCGCTGTGTTGTCCCTGCTCGAGCACGTGCACCGTGACGTCGGCGACGACGATTCCGCGCAGCGACGTTGTCACCCAGAGACGGTCATAGGTGAGAGCTCCCGAATCGAGACAGATCATGAGTTCGACGCTTCCCAGATGATCATGAAGAGCGTCTAGGTGCGCTTCGAGGTCGGGACTGCCACTTTCCTCGCTGGCTTCGATCAAGATCACGCAGCGCGCGTGCGCTTCACCGCGCGCCTCGAGCGCTTCGAGCGCGAGGATTGCTGAGAACACCGCGTATCCGTCGTCAGCCACGCCTCGCGCGTACAGGCGCTCGTCTCGACGAACGGCTCGAAACGGCTCGAGTCCTTCGGACCAGTCGCCGAGTGGTGGTTGTTTATCGAGATGGCCGTAAAGGACGATGGTGTCCGTTGAAGCGCTAGTTGACTCGACAGTAATCACGAGCACGGGCGTACGACCTTCGAGCCGGTGAATGCTCACGTCGAAGTGCGCGAGGTTGGCGCCCCGCGCCCAATTGGCGAGAAGCTCGATCGCGTGTTCGAGGTGGCCGTTTTCGCGCCAATGGGCGTCGAACATTGGCGAGAGACAGGGTATTTCTGCGTACTCGCTCAGAGTGTCGAGAGCGCGCCGTTCGAAGTCGGCGAGCGAAAGTGCGGTCACTCGAACGAGGTTACTTTGCGCTTCGATGGAAGTGAACGGCTTGCCAGCAGTACCACGCGACTTCGCTTCGTACGCCGACGAATTTCGCACCGGCTTCGTCGAGTTCGACGGTTCCAATGAGTTCATCCAGGCCGTGCACGATGCTCCACCCGTTTCGAACGCCGTAGTCGCCGACCGGCCACACGTCTCCTCGGCCCATGGTGTGCATCAGATACATCTGGGCGGTCCAGGGACCAATACCTCGCACGGCGGTCACCTCGTTCAAGATTTGTGCGTCACTCATTCGACCGTGTTGGGCAAGGTGGATGCGATTCGTATTCACGTGTCGGGCGAGGTCGATGATTGCTTCGGCTTTGGTGCGCGAGAGTCCAGCGGATTTAAGCTTCACTGCACCGACGAGGAGAACAGTCTCGGGGTTCACCTCGCCGCCGCAGACTTCTTTTACGCGAGCGTGAA